>JABDLZ010000139.1 GCA_013001705.1 Flavobacteriales bacterium | reverse complement strand
ATAGTTGTGCTTCAGTGCCCAACTGTCAGTGTCCTCTCCTTTATCCATTTCTCCAAATGAGCCGCTCATCCAATAATAGGGCTCACCACTGGGGTCGAATCGCTCAAGGAATTCATCTTCCCAGTGTCCTACGCCCTGTCTGCATACCTTGATGCCTTTGATCGCTTCGATCGGTCCTCTGGGAATATTCACATTCAGACATACATTCTTAGCAATGCCTTTTTCTAAAGCTTGGGCTACGACTTTCCGCACAATCACCTGTGCTGCGGTGAAATCTGCGTCTTTGTCGTGATGTAATAGAGAAAAGCCGATGGATGGAATTCCTTCTATGGCTCCTTCTACAGCGGCTGACATAGTGCCTGAGTAGAGCACATTGATGGAGAAATTGGCCCCGTGATTGATTCCCGATACGATGAGGTCGGGTTTTCGCTTGAGAATACCATATATAGCCAGTTTGACGCAATCTACAGGAGTTCCTGTACAACTGTAGGCATCCATATCACCGAAGTGTGAGGTGGGATTGAGTCTGATGGGGTAATTGATAGTGATCGCATGCCCCATTCCGGACTGTGGAAGATTGGGAGCCACCACCAGAACATCCCCGAATTCTTTCATGACTTCTACCAAGGCGGTTATACCTCCAGCGTAGTATCCATCATCATTTGTGACCAGTATCAGTGGCCGCTCACTCCCGTTCTCATTCATGCGGCAAATCTAACATAAGGTACCTGTGAATCTTTTAGGCCTTCAAGCACGTATAACGGGATAAGCGCTCAGACTATATGGAAAGGACCTTTATCTTATTGACACTTATTCTGTCTATGGGCCTGTATGCTCAAGACGACTTATCTCTGGCTCAGGAGATGTATGAGAATCAGGACTTTGAGGCTACGATCGAGTACCTCCATTCCTTTGAGATACGACATGCCGCAGACCTTCTTCTGGAAGCGGATGCCTATCATAAGCTCAAGAGCTATGAAGAAGCCATAGAGACCTATGATCAGGTGCTGGCCAGAGAAGAGGATAATATCTACGCCCTGATGCGCAGAGGTGCCGCCTATTTAGAACTCGGGGACTTCAGCTTTGCGCTCAAAGACGTACGCAAAGCATTGCGACTGCGACCTGAACACCCAGAGGCCAATTTCCATATGGGGAACATCTGCTATGATCAGGATGACATGAAGAATGCTTCCAAGTACTATAGAACGGCCTTACACCATAGACCTGGATATCCACAGGCCACATACATGCTGGGTGCAGCGAAGAGTAATCTGGGTCAATTCAAGGATGCAGAAAAAGCCTTTGACCAAGTGATGGAAGATTTTCCGGATGCTGTATACAATCTGGCCGTGGTGAAGTTGGAAGCCAAAAACTATTCCGAGGCATTGTCGCTCTTCGATCAAGCAGAATCCAAGGGAATCTCTACGCCTGATCTTTATTTCTTCCGAGCTGAGTCTTATTTCTTCATGGGAGATAAGCGAGAAGCCTGCATCGACTATAAGCGAGCCGCAGGATTGGATGATTCAGAAGCAGCAGAGATCTATGATTCTTATTGCATGAAGAGTCGTAAGAAACCCAATCGTAAGAAGCGGGAGACTATTCACATTGAGCTCTGATTCCTCAGAGATCGGCCATTTCAGGATACATTCTAGGGTAATGGTGGTAGACCACTTTTCCACAATCAGACCCAAGAGCCGCCCATTCTTCTATTTCGAAATCGATTCGCACTCGGGCACATGTCACCAGGTGTGAGGTGAATGAATGATCCAGGTGATAGGCAAGATCGGTGAATGTAGGATTATGACCGAATACGATCACACTTTGTATCTCATCTGACAGTTGGTCCAGTAGCTGGACCATTTCGCGTACTCCAGCTCCATAGATCACCGGCTCGACCTGTATTTCATTCTCACCCTTTCCTAGCGCTTTAGCAAAGTACCTCGCAGTGCTCAATGCTCTCACTGCTGGGCTAGAGATGATCGCATCGACCTGGGTCTCTTCAGCAAAACGAGCCGCCATGAATTCAGCATTGATATGCCCTCGCTTATTGAGCGGCCGGTCATGGTCCCGAAGAGAATGGTCTTTCCAGCTGGACTTGGCATGCCGATTGATGTATAGGGTCTTCATTGGGTTATAAGGAATTGCTCGTGAATACTATTCTATGAATCCTGATCCATTCAAAAATCGTTATCCATATATTCGGCACCGCATAATATCTTCTTAAATCTACGTTAAGTTAACGCTTTGGACACTAAAAGACTTCGATTCTCCTCGACCAGCGATGTAGAATTCTTCAAGACACTGAATCAACGTGTCTCGGATTATTTCGCAACAAACAACATCACCCGATTCGGTGATGCCCGCATGGTCATCAAGACACTTATCATGTTGGCCATCTATCTGGTGCCATTCATTCTGATGCTCAATGGGACCATCACATCTATCTGGGCGGTACTGCTCGCTTGGGGGGTCATGGGCCTGGGGATGTCCGGGATCGGTATGAGTGTGATGCATGACGCCAATCATGGCAGTTATTCCAAGAATAAGCGCGTCAATCAGTTCATCGGCTATATCATGAATATGATCGGTGGTCACGATAAGATGTGGAGATTGAAGCACAATGTGCTTCATCATACCTATACGAATATCGATGGAGCCGATGAGGACATAGAGATGGGATCTCTTTTCCGTTTCTCACCCAATCAAGAGCGCCAAGGGATGCACCGGTACCAGCATATTTACGCGTGGCCCCTTTATTCATTGATGTCTTTGCTCTTCGCTACCTATGCTGATTTCTCCAGATTGGTGCGCTACAAGAAGAAAGGTGTGATCCGTTCTGAAAGCGAATTCAAGAAGTTGCTCTGGGATGTGTCGCTTTGGAAAGTGGCCTACTACATGGTCTTCATGGTATTGCCAATGCTCATCGCTCCGATAAGTCCTTGGCTTATCGTTCTGGGCTTCCTGATCATGCACCTGGTGTGTGGATTCCTTCTCTCAGCGATATTTCAAGCTGCTCACGTGATGCCTGAGTGCGAATTCCCTGAGCCTGATGAGAAGGGTAGGATAGATGCTGCCTGGGCTGTGCATCAGTTGAGGACCACTACGAATTTCGCCCCGAAGAGTAGACTGTTCTCCTGGTTCATCGGAGGCTTGAACTATCAAGTGGAGCACCACCTCTTTTCCAATATCTGTCACATACATTACCCGAATCTCTCAAAGATCGTACGCAGAACAGCAGAAGAGTACGGCATACCCTATAAGGTAGAAGGGAACTTCGTGCAGGCTTTGAGGAGTCATGGTAGACTCCTGAGGAATCTTGGGAAGAGCGATCAGCTGGTCTACTCCTGATCGATCAACAGTGGGTCGATAGGACGTTTCAATATCACATAGACCGGAAAGTGGTCGCTGTAGCCTTTGGTCCAAGCGCCTCCTGCGAAGGTGCGCAAGGGATAGCCCTTGTAGCTTCCCGAGGTCTGCAATAGATAGGGCTTATTGTATACACGGGCTGTATGATAGGTCCATTTGCCTTGTTTTTCCTCCATGAGGCCCGGGCTGAGCAATATCTGATCGAAGAGGTTCCAGGTATCCCTCCATGCCAATGATCCTATGCCTTTCTGATAGAGGTCTTCCATCGGATTGAACAGACGGTCACCGCGAGCGAAGGATCTATCTCCAGTGGCTTTCATCACTCGGGTGAGGCTCTTGTTCACCGGGTCGTCATTGAGGTCACCTAGATAGAGTATGGCAGCATCATCCTCGGCTGTCATCAGGCTATCCACGATATGTCTTCCCAACTCAGCAGCAGCTATACGTTTGGGTTCTGAACGTTTCTGACCCCCGCTGCGTGAGGGCCAGTGAGCCACGATCATGTGGATGCGTTCTCCCGACAGTTTACCTGTGACCAGCAATTGGTCACGTGTACGGAAGCTGGTATCCGCCATGGAAAGTCGATAACTCTTCCAGCTTTCGACCTCGAAGAACTGGGGATTGTAGAGCAGTCCTACATCTATTCCTCTGCGGTCAGGACCTTCTTCGAAAACGATCTGATAGTTCCTGTCCTTTAATTCAGGATGTGCGACCAGATCTTCCAAGACATCTCGATTCTCGACTTCTGAAACTGCGAGCACCGCCAATCCAGCCGGGTGGATAGAAGTGCCGATATCCTTGATCACTTTCGATAGTTGATCGAGTTTGAAGAGATACTTCTCAGAATTCCAACGATTGCGCCCTTCAGGTGTGAATTCATGATCGCGTTTGTCAGGCGTATCGAGAGTGTCGAAAAGGTTCTCTAAATTGTAGAACCCGACCGTTCCGATCTCGTAGTTGACTTGCTGGGACTGAGCACTTGCAGCAATGATCAAGGTCAGGAATAGACCACAGGTAATTGTTCTCATCATCATGGGAATTGCGCATGCAAAAGTAATTCCATACTGGAACGAGGGGCTAGGATTCGGATGAGATATGGTAGATTTCACACTACGATCAACAAGTCAGAGTGTATAGACTTGTACTTTTGCACCCCCATCAAGGGACGTTTAATATGAGGTCGACCATACTTACCCTTCTCGTCTTATCCACCGGACTTGCTCACGCACAGACCGATACCACGCGTTCTAGCACGGCTGATTCGCTCAATCTGACAGCGATCAACAATCTGATCTTTACAGCCGATCAGCTGGAAGCTCAAGAATCCGAACAGACCTTCTCGGGTCTACTCCAGTCCAATCAGGATGTTTTCATGCGCAGTGCGGGATTCAACTTCAGTGCAGCTCGATACCGTGTCCGCGGGATGGATGGGAAGAATTTTGCAATCATGCTCAACGGTGTTCCAATGAATGATCCTGAATTGGGATTCGGGATCTGGGCCAATTGGGGCGGACTGAATGATATCACCCGATATCCGGAGACCGGAGTCGGGATCTCTCAGAACGAATACGCATTTGGAGGTGTTCAGGGATACACCAATATGGATCTGCGAGCTACCTCCAAACGTCCCGGGACCCGTTTCAGCTATTCTCTCTCTAACCGTACGTATCGCAATCGGGCCATGCTTACTCATAATACCGGCATGATGGACAATGGTCTGGCTGTAAGTGCATCCGTCTCAGGTCGCTGGGCAGAAGAGGGGTATATCGAAGGCACGTCATACAGCAATATGTCCTATTTCCTTTCCTTGGAAAAACGACTCAATGATGAACAGAGCATCGGGCTCATAGGTCTGGGTTCCCCGTCACTCCGTGGTCGGTCCTCTCTTAATACTATAGAGGCCTTCGAACTGCGTGATGATAACTACTACAATCCCTATTGGGGCTATCAGCAAGGTGAGAAGCGCAACTCACGTATGAGGTACTCACACAAGCCCATCGTCATGGCTTGGCATGAGATACAACTGAATGATGACAGCAAGCTGAAATCCACCGCATACACCCAATTCGGTGAGTACTATCAGACCCGTTTGGATTGGGTGGACGCTAATGACCCTCGGCCGGATTATTACAGGAACCTCCCGAGCTATCTGGAGTTCATCAATGAACCGGATGGAATTGATGCACTGGAGAATGCGTGGGCTAATGACGTCTCCTTCTATCAGTTGGATTGGGATGCATTCTATCAAGCCAACTACAAGAATCTACATACGGTGGCAAATGCCGATGGGACCGGAGAGGATTTCCAAGGATACCGTTCCAAGTACATTGTAGAAGAAGCGCACAGCGACCCCTTCTTGTTGGGCTTGAACCTCAACTATCAGCAGGAATTGGGCGAGACCAAACATCTCGTAGTAGGCCTTAATGCCAATATGTATACCAGTGACAATTACAGAGAGCTCAATGATCTGCTAGGCGGTGAGTACTGGTTGGACATCAATCGTTTTGCGGATGGTGTATTGCCGACCGATCAAGGAGCACAGAACAATCTGGACCAACCCAATGGTATCATCACCTACGGTGAGCGGTATGGCTACAATTATGAGATGCATCGCAGAAATCTGGATCTCTTTGCACAGTATTCGGAGAAGCTGCCCAAACTGGATTACTACCTCGGTCTGAGCCTCAATGCTCAGAGCTTTTGGCGCGATGGGAAGTTCCGCAATGAATTGTTCGAGGACAATTCCAAAGGAGAGTCAGAGCGATTGGGCTTCACTACTGGCGGTGTGAAGGCAGGAGCTACTTATAAGATCACAGGTAGACACTTCATCAGTGCCAATGTCGGTCTGATGTCCAGAGCGCCATTGATCCGGAATTCCTTCCTATCACCACGTACCCGGAATTCGGTCGTACCTGATCTGACTACGGAAAAGATCGCTTCATTCGATCTGAACTATCAGATACGCTTCCCACGATTCAAAGCTCGAGTCACAGGATATTCCGCAACCATCAAGGATCAGGTGAGCATCTTTACTTTCTACAGTGATGGATCGAATGACCTCATCAACTTGGTGACCAACGGTATCGACCATTCGTACAATGGATTGGAGATCGGATTTGAGGCCAATGCCACATCCACTTTGACTCTCACAGGGGCTATAGGTCATGGCCAGTTCCTGTATACGGCCCGCCCTGAAGTCACACGGGTCATCGATGAGACAGATACTCAAGAGCCTACCGAGTTGGCCTACATGGAGAATTTCCGAGTTGGACGTACGCCTCAGTCAGCTATCAATATCGGATTCAACTACCGCGATCCTAAGTTCTGGTTTGCAGGGATGGATTTGAATTACTTCGCCAATTCCTGGATCGATCCTATCTCTACCCGCAGAACCGAGTCCTCTGTAGATGGCCTCATCACCGATGACCCTCAATGGGACCGCATCCTAGAGCAGACACAATTGGACAATGCAGCGACCTTGAACCTGTTTGCTGGAAAATCATGGAGATTCGACTACAAGTACTACCTCTTGGTCACAGTCAATGTCAGCAACGTCTTGGACAAGCAGGATTATATCACAGGTGGCTATGAGCAGGGAAGACCCACTGCGGCCAACCTCGACCTATTCGATAATAAATACGCATACATGTTCGGAAGGACCTACTTCGCTATGGTCCGAATAAGCTTTTAATTGGTTAAAGAAATGATCAGACAGATTTCAAATTACGGCCTCATCGCCCTGTTAACAGTAGCCCTCTTCATTTCCTGTGAGAAGGACTTCGATACACCACCTGATGCAAATATCCCTGATGGTATGCTGCTCGACCTGTCGGATATCCGACAGATCCTCGCGGATTCAGGTACATATAAGTTCACCGAGGATTTCAATATCTACGCCACGGTCACCGGAGATAATGTCTCTGGAAACTTCTATAAGAATGTTTTCATCGAGGATTCTACGGACGCTCTCAATATGCGGACCATCGCCAACGGAGGGCTTTTTGAGGGTGACTACATTCGGATTAACTTGAATGGAGCCATAGTGAGCGAATACGCTGGCATGCTACAACTCGATTCTGTAGATGTGGATGAGCAGGTGGTCATTCAGGCCAATCAAGAGTATTGGGAGCCTATGACGGTGACTTTGGACGACATCGACCCTAGTCTGCAAGCACGATTGGTTCGCATAGAGAATGTGGAGTTCGTGGATGGTGATCTCGGATCCACTTATGCTGATGCTGTCAATGAGCAGTCGGAGAATCGATATGTCCAGGATTGCAATGGCAATGAGGTCATATTGAGAACCAGTGGTTTTGCCAGTTTTGCCGGTGCGCAAGTTCCAGGAGGAAACGGTACCATCACAGCCATAGTGGGTCAGTTCAATGATGATATGCAGTTATTCATCCGCGATCTCGATGATGTGCAGTTCACTTCACTTCGATGTGATGGTTCTACCGGTGAATACGTGATATTCAAGAATTTCGAAGATCAAAGCCTGACTTCAGGTGGCTGGTCCCAGCAGGTCGTGGTAGGAAGCGATGAGTGGTTCGTAGATGATTTCGGAGGAAATAATTTTGCCAAGGCAACGAACTTCAATGGTTCAGGAAATGACCCGAGCGAGGTATGGTATATCTCTCCTGCCTTGGATCTATCCGCATTGAATTCGCCTACATTCTCCTTTATGACGATGATGAACTACGCTGGCCCTGGGCTGGACACCTATGTGTCTACCGATTTCGGTCAGAGCAATGACGTGACTACCGCCACATGGACACTCCTTCAGGCCAATTACTCTCCGGGTGGATGGGAAGAGACATTAAGTGGTCCTATCGATCTGAGCGCTTACAGCTCTGCAGCGACCTATGTTGCCTTCCGATATACCGGTTCTTCCAATGATGGAAGCACTTGGGAAATAGATGATATAGCTATTTACGATAATTGATCACTAGCTATAGCGACACGTATCTTAGGCCCTGCCCATTGGCAGGGCTTTCTTTTTGAAAGAAACGATAGACATAGCAGTTCGTCCTGAACAACTGGACGACCAGGAGTTCCTTCGATCCGAATTGAGACACCGTCTTGGTCTTGGAGCTTCTGATCCAATCCACTTCAGGGTCATCAAGCGCTCTCTGGATGCACGAAGGAAGATCGTATATCGACTGCGCATCCAAGTGTCTACCGATGGACCCTTGGAGGTCGATCCTATTGAACCGAATATACAGCCATTGGAGAGCTCCTCTGAGTCTGTTCACATTATCGGGGCAGGGCCTGCTGGATTGTTTGCTGCTCTCCAGTGTCTGGAGATGGGGCTGAGACCTGTGGTCTACGAGAGAGGTAAGGATGTTCGGGCCAGAAGACGGGATATCGCTAAGCTCAATAAGGAGCATATCGTAGACCCGGAGAGCAATTATTGCTTCGGAGAAGGAGGGGCCGGTGCGTATAGCGATGGAAAACTATATACACGATCGAAGAAGCGGGGAGACGTTCAGAAGATACTCGAGACACTGGTCTTACATGGAGCGGCAAGGGATATACTCATAGATGCCCATCCGCATATAGGGACCAATAAGTTACCGGGGATCATCACCGCTATCCGAGAGACGATTCTCGATCATGGGGGTGAGATTCATTTCAATGCCAGGTTGACGGATATCATCATCCGTGACCAGCAGGTACAGGCTATTCTCATCAATGGTGATCAGGAGATAGCAGTAGACCAACTCATTCTAGCTACAGGACATTCAGCGAGGGACATCTTCACACTCTGCAGAGAACGGGATATACGCATCGAGAATAAGGACTTTGCTCTCGGAGTGCGAGTGGAACATCCACAGGAATTAGTGGATCGGATGCAATATGGGAAGAGTACGAGACCCGATATATTACCTCCTGCATCCTATAATCTGGTATGTCAAGTAGGGGATACAGGAGTATTCTCATTCTGCATGTGCCCCGGTGG
>JABDLZ010000138.1 GCA_013001705.1 Flavobacteriales bacterium | reverse complement strand
GATTCTATACCCACATAGCCGATCCAATCCTGTGCACCGTATCCACCTGCTTTGTCATAGGGGCTGTAATTCTCAACGTAGTACGCGACCATTTCATCGGAGAGTTCACGGAATTCCACCGCGGTTTCATCATGGAACACGGTGTTGCTCCCTGCAGTCCGTATGCATACTCCTGTATAGACATAGTGCGTCTTGGCACTCAGGTTCTTGACCATGCGCAGGGCATCTGCTTCATCCTGAGGCTTATTGATGGTCTGTCCTTCCATCCAAACGATCGTATCTGCTGTAATGAGGATGGTGTCTTCATCCAAGTCTCCGAAAGCAATGGACTTCATCAAAGCAATGTGCTCCGGTATGCCGCCTTCTGAGAGGTGTGAGGGCCAGCTCTCATCAGTATCCCGGGTCTGTATCTCGAAATCCAGGTCTAATCCTTTGAGCAGCTGATGCCTACGTGGAGAGCCTGAGCCGAGTATGATACGCTTGTGGGAAAGTCGGTCTTTCAGCATAGCTCAAAGAAACCAAAAGAATGCGGTGCTGGCGACTCCGATGGCCATGGTAATCTTGAGCCATCTAGAGAGTCGAGCAGCTGCAGCTGACGATTTCAATTGAAAGGTAAGAACAAGAGAAATCAAGATCGGAATGAAAATGATGATCAATAGGGCCCATGTCCACACATCGGGGAACGGATCAAAGGGATGTAACAAGAAGAGGACGACAGCGGTGAGAAGCAATAGCAGGATGACCGCTGTACGGGCCATCCCTATGCCCGAGCGTGCGGCTAGCGAAGAGTATCCTCCACGGACGTCTCCTTTGACATCCTCTATGTCTTTCGCGATCTCTCTCGCCAGGGTGGCTGAGAATGCGATAAATGCATAGAACCTCATGATGTTCAAGGATAAAATGGAATCGAAGTAAGTAGCGATTCCATTGAGTGGATATGATTTGATATGATCAGTGAGATAAGGGTCGAGAAAGAGGTATGCGATGATCGGGAGCAATGCACATAGGACGGCCACCACGAAATTTCCGATCAAGACCTGCTTCTGCATCCACCTGGAATAGAACCAAAGCGATAAGGCAATGAACAGGATGACGCAGAATATGAAGATGTCTGATCGAAGGGTGGCAACAATCAGTCCAGCCAGCAGACCGGACAAAGTGAGAATGAAGTACCAGCTCATAGCCCAGTTCTTGGAAATTACCTGCCCTATCTGGTTCTTCCCGGGCGTGTTGATAGCATCGACATGTACATCCTCTATGTCATTGATGATATTGCCACCCGCTCCAAGCAATACTATGGATAAGGTAAGCAGGGCAAAGAGTACATGATGACTCTCCAAGCCATCGAGTTGTGCGATAATAGCGCCATATACTCCCCACATGGTCAGGGCCATGATGAGGAGATTCATCGGTCGCACCGTCTTCCAGAGTGCGTGCCATTTACTCATGGCAGTATGTGATTGAAATGAACTCCCCCTCTGCCCCGAATGCTCGGGACACCTCCCTCTGAGGAGGAGGACATGAATAAAGGAGCAGATAGCCTAGATATCCCCATTGCAATTGATATTGCCATTGCCCTTCTCACTGCGGGTCCACATCAATAGTGACCCTCAAGGATTTGAAATCCTTCTCAGTCCCGAATCGGTTCACAACGTCCTGAATCTGCAATTTGACCTGACTGATACTCGCTTCGCGTTCAATCTTGACGATCATCTCCATCCGGTAGCGGTCCTTGATACGGGAGATATAGGGGAATTGGGGTCCGAGTACCCGCTCACCGAGGAAGGCGCGCAGCCTGCGGGCGAGCTCATTGGCACCATGGTCCACCAGCTCCTGCTTCTTGTGACTGACCTTGAGCGTGATCATGCGCACAAAAGGGGGATACTTGAAATTCCTACGTTCCAGCAATTCTTGCTCGATAAGTCTCTCATAGCTATGGTCCACCACATTGCGCACCACCCAATGTTCAGGTTGGGCGGTCTGTATGATGACTTTCCCACGCTCACCTTTTGCATCTCTCCCGGCCCGACCCGCTACCTGGGTCATCAGTTGGTACGCGCGCTCAAAGGCTCTGAAATCGCTGCGATTGATGAGTAGATCGGCATTGAGGATGCCTACTACGGCCACATTGGCAAAGTCCAAACCTTTGGTGACCATCTGAGTGCCTATGAGCACATCGATCTTGCGCTGATCGAAGTCACTCAAGATACGGGTGTAGGCATGCTTGCCTCTGGTGGTGTCCAAGTCCATGCGTTGGATACGAGCATCAGGTAGGAGAGTGGCCATCTCGGCCTCGATCTTCTCCGTCCCGAATCCCAACATCTTCAGCTCCTTGCTTCCACAGGAGGGGCAATGCAAGGGCGGTTCTCCACTGCTCCCGCAGTAATGGCATTTCAGTAGATGGGCCGCCTTGTGATAGGTCATGCTCACATCACATCTCCTACATTCGGGAGTCCATGCACAGTCTTCACATTGCCAGAGCGGATTGTATCCTCTGCGGTTCTGAAAGAGGATGACCTGCTTTCCATCATTCAGTGCCTTGTGAAGAGATTCCATGAGTAGAGAAGAGAAATGGGAGGTCATGGTCCTACGCCTGCGTTCTCTCCCGAGATCGGCCACTAGGATCTCAGGCATACTGATGCCACCGAATCGCTTCTTCATCTCTACTTTCTTCATGCGGCCTTCATTGCACATATGGATGCTCTCCACGGATGGCGTAGCAGAACCGAGAAGGACCTGGGCACTCGTGAATCGACCTAACATCAATGCAGTGTCACGCGCTTGGTATCTGGGAGCTGGATCATACTGCTTGAAGCTACTGTCGTGTTCTTCATCGACTATGATCAAGCCCAGTTTTTGGAAAGGCAGGAATATGGACGAGCGTGCCCCGAGAATGATGCGGTGATCATGAATACCGGGTGAATTGAGATTCTGCCAGATCTCCATGCGTTCTGCCTGACTGTGATGGCTATGATAGACCGCGACCTTCTCCCCGAAATGGGATTGCAAGCGCTGGATGAGTTGAGTGGTCAATGCGATCTCTGGTACCAGATAGAGCACTTGTTCATCCCTTTGCAGATGGGTCTTGATCAATTCGATATACACCTCGGTCTTTCCAGAAGAGGTCACTCCATGCAGCAGTACAGGAAGGCCCTTGGCCATACCACTTTGTATCTCGCTTAGCGCACTGCTCTGTTCTTCGTTCAATTGAAGATCGATGGGGCTTTCTAAGCGATGGTCCTTGATGCGCCCTACCTCCTCCTTTACCTCATGCAGTATCTCTTTTTCAGTCAGGCTTTTCAGTACTCCGGGTGATACTCCGCTCTTCTCCAACAATTCCTTTTTCAGCACCGGGATCTCATTTCCGGAGCCATATCGGCTCAGCTCGATGAATCGCATGAGAATGGCCGTTTGTGCTTTGGCCCGTTTCTCCAGTTGATCGAACAGTGATTGCATGGCACTTTCCGATTCATAGGCTGGATTTAGTAGGAGGTAGGTCTCATACTTGGGCTTGTATTTTTCCTTCACCACCTCATGTAAGGAGACAGCCTTCTTGGCAATCAATCTGCTGATGGTCTGATAGGCAGCAGTATGCCCTCCGAGCATTTCGGTGAGGTCGTCCATACTCAACTCTGTACGGTGATCCAATGTGGACATGACCAAATGGCCTGGGGTATCAAGCTCAAGATCACCCGGGTCATCATACTTGCTTATCATGGTCTCGCTGCTCAACCTGAATCCAGCCGGCAGCGATGCATTGATCACATCACCGGGATAGCACATGTAGTAGGAGGCCATCCATTGGAACAGGTCCAGCTGATGGGAAGTGACTATCGCCTCGGCATCTAGTAGATCCAGTACGTATTTGGCCTGGTAGTCAGTAGGGGCCTTGTGATGGGTGGAGATCACCAATCCCGCATAGACCTTCTTTCTTCCGAATTGGACCAATGCTCGCATTCCCGGTCTGATACGATCCTCGAATTTCCTAGGTACTCGATAGGTATAACTACCAGGTACATGCAGGGGCACCACCACTTCAGCGAAGTAGGTCGATCGCTCCTCTATCGGTCGATCCATTGTGTCGATTCCATGTTCCTGACTCCCCATGGGAATATTCATGTATTGAATAACTCGGTCTAAGTGAAACCTGCTTTAGAGCCGATGCGTTGAAAAGTACAGTTGATAACTATGGAGGTGTAGAATCACTGCTACTGAGCCCGCCCTTAAATTCATCCAAAAATAAACGCATGGCAAGACAATCGACTGCATATGTGCTGATCATCTTTTCTGCTCTCCTGTTTTCTTGTGGTGGAGGCGGTACAGAAGGTGAAAGCTCAGATGATCTGACCACCTTCGATGCAGAGAAACATGCCGATTCCGATGTCATTAAATTGGACGGTGAGCTCTTCAGCATCCCATCCCCGATGCAATCCGCCATTTTCTTGAAAGAGAATGGGACCGGATTCCGAGAAGAATTGTTGATCTCACCCAGTAATCTGGATTCCTATCAGACCGGTGCTCAGAAGGCAGTGGCTCTGGGGGTCTTTGGCGCTGAACTCGGCTATGTCTCCATGTATGAAGAGAACGATAAGGCGCTATCCTACATGAATGCCGCACGCAAGATCGCTGATGACATCGGCATCTCAGGCGCCTTCAGTGAGAGGTTGATCGAACGCTTTTCCGACAATGTAGGTATGCCGGACTCCATGGTAGTACTGGTATCGGATATATACGAAGCAGCAGATGCCTATCTGAAAGGCAACGAACGGAACGATGTGGCCGCTATGGTACTCTTCGGTGGGTGGATAGAAAGTCTGCACCTGACCTGCAAAGAGGCTGAGGCCGGTAGCGAAACGATCATGAAACGGGTCGCTGAGCAGAAATCCGGTTTTGAAAGGCTGGTGAGAATGATGAGTAAATACTCGGAAAACACGTTCATGCAGGACCTACAATCCGATATCGATGATCTCAGCAAGGCATATGCTGAGGTGGAATCATCCTACATCTTCAAGCAACCCGAGGTCAATCTAGCTGAACAGAAGACCGTGCTCAAAGGAGAGGTGCTCCACCAGATGGACACCGAGACATTGAATGCGATCATTGCTTCTACCGAAGCGATCAGGAACCAAATAACCGGAACCAAATGATGAACATTGAACGAATACTGGGACTGATACTATTCATCATGTTGATCCCATCGATCGGCCAAAGTCAGTGTGATTCGATCGCTCAATTGTGTGCAACCCATATTCCCTCAGATTACATCTCAGATGGGCAGTCCTATAGAGCCTTTCTCATCGATGAGGAGACTGCTGAATTTCGGACCACCTTCTTTGAAGGGACCGATTATCGGATAGCTGCATACAGTGGATTCGAGCCGGAGAATATCATCTTCCGTCTGCTGGACACAAAACGCAATGTGCTGTATAGCAATGAAGAGTACGACATGATCTCCTTCTGGAATTTTGCTACCGAGCACACCGGGGAATATATCGTTGAAGCCCAGCTCAATACAGAGAAGACAGACTCTGGTTGTGCAGTGATTCTCATTGGGTTCTCCCGTTGAGATTCATTAGAAATGACACTTCTGAACACCGAGCATGAGCGAAAGGATTCTCAAAGCATTGATGCGACTATTTGCCATTGTGGCGGTAGGCGATGGTGAAGAGAATACAACAGGGGACTCCCGTGACATCGTAGAACAATTCTTGTTCAATCTCTTGAGCAAGAGCCTGGTCGAGGAGTATCTGGCCTTGTATGACCAGTATCACGGAGAGCACCACAAAGGATCTTCAAAGCGAAAGCGGACTTCGGTCAATTCGGTCAAAGTACTCAAGATCTGTTCGCAGATCAATGAGGAACTGACGCAACGTCAAAAGACGGTCGTTGTCATCTGGTTGCTCGAGTTCATCTATTTCAACCGCGTCCCGGATGAGCAGGAGATAGACTTCGTCAATACGGTCGCTGACACATTCAATCTCTCCCAAGAGGAGTACAAGTCCATCCGTGAATTTGTATCGACCGAATCGTCACTGGAGATGCAGAATCCTGACCTGTGCATCATCTCTTCTGATCTGGGCGAAGGGAATCCACATACCAAGCATATCCAGAGTGAAGGTCTGGAAGGCCATGTCTCTATCCTAGGTATCCGCTCGATCAATGAGTATATCATGAGATACTTCGGGCCGGACAGTCTCTATCTGAACGGTCAGGTCATCCAATCCGGTAGGTGTCACATCCTCAGCCCGGGGTCCACCATCCGGAGTAGCAAGATCAAGCCCATCTACTACAGTGACATCACCAGTGTGTTTCTGGATGAGCTCAATCAGCGCAAGGTCGTTTTTGCTGCCGATTCTATCAGCTACACCTTCCCCAATGGGAATATCGGAATCCATCCGCTGGACTTAGAAGAGGAGTCAGGTCGTATGATCGGTATCATGGGAGGTAGCGGCTCGGGTAAATCCACCCTGCTCAACGTCCTGAACGGACGATACCGACCGAGTACAGGGAATGTCACTTTGAACGGATATGACATCCACAACGACAAGGAGCAAGTCAAAGGGCAGATAGGTTATGTCGCACAGGATGATCTATTGATCGAAGAACTCACCGTCTTTCAGAACCTCTACTACACGGCCAGATTGTGCTTTGCCGGAATGACCGAGGAAGAACTGGTAGAGAAAGTGGAAAGCACCTTACTGGATCTGGGATTACTTGACCGGAAAGACCTCAAGGTGGGTAATCCATTGGAAAAGACCATCTCTGGTGGTCAGCGGAAGCGCTTGAACATTGCTCTCGAGTTGATCAGAGAACCCACAGTGCTCTTTGTGGATGAGCCTACTTCAGGGCTGTCATCGAGAGATTCGGAGAATATCATGGATCTGCTCAAAGAGCTCACCCTCAAAGGGAAATTGGTCTTTGTGGTCATCCACCAACCTTCATCGGATCTTTTCAAGATGTTCGACCGTATCTTCTTCTTGGATTATGGGGGTTATTCAGCATTCTACGGAAATCCGGTAGATAGTATCATCTATTTCAAGAAGAAAGCCTCTTTTGCCAATAGTGATGAAGGAGATTGTTTCGCCTGCGGAAATGTCAATCCCGAACTGGTCTTCAATATCCTAGAGGCGCGAGTGGTCGATGAATACGGAAACCAGACCAATACCCGGAAGGTGACTCCTGAGGAATGGTATGAGTATTACAACCAAGAGAATGAAACGGGTCGATCATCATTCAGAGCGGCAGGGGAGTTGCCGGAATCCTCTTTCCGTATCCCAGGATTATTCAACCAGTTCAAGGTATTCATCACACGGGATGTATTGGCCAAACTCACCAATAGACAGTATATGCTCATCAACCTGCTTGAGGCCCCGGCCCTAGCAGCATTGCTTGCATTCTTCCTGAAATTCCACATCCTGGAGACGAATGGATTGGAGGAGTACAAATACGTATTCCGGCTCAATGAGAATATTCCTCAGTTCATCTTCATCTCCGTGATCGTAGCCCTTTTCATCGGATTGACGGTGAGTAGTGAAGAGATCATCCGGGATAGGAGGATACGGAAGAGGGAGTCCTTCCTCGATCTGAGTAGAGGAAGCTATATCAGCTCCAAGATCGCGGTCATGTTCGGTCTGGCTGCTATACAGATGATCCTGTATGTGATCGTCGGAGCCTTTATTCTGGAGATCAAGGGCATGGCGCTGTACTATTGGGTGGCACTGTTCAGCACCTGTGCGTTTGCCAATATCCTCGGGCTCAATATCTCGGCAAACTTCAATTCGGCCAAGGTCATCTATATACTCATCCCAGTGATGATCATCCCTCAACTCCTTTTCAGTGGAGTGATCGTGTCATTCGATAAGCTGCACCCCACCTTTGCCTCTCAGAAAGGCGTGCCGCTGATCGGGAACATCATGGCCAGTAGATGGGCCTATGAAGGCTTGGCGGTTGCCCAGTTCAAGCACAATGCTTATGCACAGGAATTCTATCCACTGGATCAGTTGAGATACTATTCTAACTGGAAGAAAGACTCATGGATCAATGAACTCACCAATAAAGTATCTGCCGTCAGACGGAATCTGGATGACGAAGAGAAGCAGATATACGTGCAACATGACCTTGCGCTCTTGCACAATGAGCTCTCTGAAGAAACAGATTTGATACAAGGGCTTGAATTCCCATATCTGGACCGGCTCAATGTGATGGATATCAACGAGAGTATCTTGGATGAGACAGATGCTTATCTGGAGATCCTGACCAAGCACTATCGATCGGTATTCAATACGGCCGAGTTGAAGAAAGAGCAGAAGATAGAGGCCTTTCAAAAACAAGACCCCGATTTCCAGACCCTCTTCAACGTCTACAGCAATGAGAGCTTGGAGAAGTTCGCTACCAACAAGAACGGCTTGAAGTCCATCATGGAGTCCCAGGGAGAACTCATCCAGAAGAAGGATGTGGTCTATGCATTACCAGAACGTGGAGGATTATTGGAATCTCCATTCTACAGCCCTGAGAAATATCTCGCTGGGAGGGTCACAGATACCTTCTGGGCCAATGTGATCGTTATCTGGATGATGACCCTGTTTCTCACATTCACCCTGTACACAGACATCTTCATTGTCCTCAGGCGATGGTATTTCAGCCTGAGGTACAGAAAGAAGTAGGAATCGAAGAGTAAGGAAAGTGGAGTGGGTCAGAACCCCTCCACCTCTTTCATTTGGAATGGGATATCGATGATGGCATCGTAGTCCTCACCGGCTTCTAACATATCCTCATCATCTGCTTCGTAGAACCAGTTGACGGTGACATTGTTCCCGCTCTTCTTGATGTTCTCCAATTTCTTGAAAACATCCAGAATGCACTTGGAAGAGCTCGTATTGAAATACTCCAATTTCACATCCAGAACGGTGTCGCTCTGTGGGCTTTCAGCGTATTGATCCAACCAATTGAGGATACTGCTGTAGAATTCCACAGAATTCTCAGGTATACTCCTACCACTCAATAAGAACTTTCCATCAGTCGATGAGAATTGGACTTCTGGAGTCTTAGGTGATCCTTCTATATTGATATCTTCCATCTATTGGTCAGCGATTTTTACGTTTAGACTAAAAAATGAATTGAACTCATCCACGGCCACTATGCCATAGTCCAATTTATCTTCTGATTTACGGGCAATGTCGATTATCCCCAATCCACCACCTCCTTTGTCGGAATAGGTGTCATTGTTGAGTACTTTTCTATATAGGTTTTTCAGTTCTCCCGCATCCATGGCATTGATCTCCCTGATACGTGATCGGAGTCTGTCAACGTCCTGTGATGAGATATAGTTTCCAGTGATCACTGAATACCCGTTGGCATTCTTGACCACCATCACAATGATTGACTCCTCTTTGGCAGGGTCTTGCTTACTATGGTGGTAGAGATTCTGTAAACACTCCACTAAGACATGATAGACCCTTTTCCTGGTGCGGTTGTCGGTCTTGAAGTCCTCCAGTTTCTTTTCTATCACAGATAAGATGGAGTGCAACATGTCTTGGTTGAGATGACCTTTGAATGAGAGCATGATGTTCTCCTTCTCCATACGGTCATAGATCTCATATACGTCTATATTGCCCATATACGAACAAATGTAATCCTACGCTCTGCACGGTTTGCAGCGACTTATCAAGATATCTTCACGGACTTGTTAATTGCTCAGGGCTTAGGTGGTAGAAGAGGGGAGTGTCCTTGTTTCTCCAAGCACACAGGGTAGACACGCCCCCTAAGTCAATGATATCCAGCCCTTTGACCCACCCTTGGAGGCGCAGTCCGGCCTCTTGGAATCCTAGTACCTCGAATTCTCCATCTCCATTCTGTATGAGAACCGTTCCTATTCCTGCGTCATAAGAACCGGTTTGTATGGGAGTATACAGCTCATTTCCCGCCAGTATGATGTCCTTATCCCCATCAGCATCCACATCATATATGACGATATCATTTACACTACTGATCTGGGCCAAGTCAGGTAAAGCACTCGAGGTGAAACGCTGACCATCCCAGCGCAGGATCATACTCTTCATCTCATTGATCTCATAGATGCTCGCCTGAGCCAGTGAGGGACCGAATATCTGCTCCAGACTCTTTCCAGCAACATCTTCATAGAAGGTGAACTTCTGATTGAGCATGGGGAACTGATCCTTCAGGTAAGTAAAAGTGCGGTCGGGATGATAGTGCTTGCCTTGTTTATAGGCCAGCATGATGTCGCTCTTGCCATTGCTATCGAGGTCTCCGAGATACATACGCAAGGGATGGTCACTCGATACTCGGTATTTGGAATTGGTCCCGAGATTTCCCAGAAGTATTTCCATCTGACCATCACCATCTAGGTCCTCACAGTGCACTGAGCGCCAGAAACCTTGGATATCGGGTACTATTTCAGTGTTCAGGCCAATCTTTCCATTCTCATTGATGAAGATGTGAGGAGTCTGCCATTCACACACCACCAGGAGGTCTTCATCCCCATCTCCATCCAGATCACCCCACGTGGCATCTGTGACCATACCCAGCTTATCGAATCCAGTGACCGATTCTCCGATAGAGGTGAATGTACCTCCCTTGTTCTCCAGTAAGAACGATATGGGTGCCTTGCCATACGATCCTGGAATGGAACGTATCCCGATGAATGCATCGCTATCTCCATCAGCGTCTACATCAGCAAATGTGACACAAGAAGTGCTGCTCATCATCCTAGGAAGTACATCTTCTCGCCACTCGAAATTCCCCTTTCCATCATTGAATAGGAGCCTGTCCAGATAGGCCTGATGGGTGACACCACGTTCTACACCGCCCGCACCGATGAACAGATCGAGATCGCCATCTCCATCCACATCCTCGAATGCGGCCACTACGGACTCCTCTGAACTGAATGCAGACCAAGGGCCGTCCTTAAGCTCGAATCCGGAAGCGCCTTGAAGGTAGAGCGCACATGACTGATCATGTGAGCCGGTCATGAATATATCGGTCAGTCCATCTCCGTTCACATCTCCGGTGCAAACACCGGGGCCTTGCATTCCCAATCGGAAAGGGAGTTGTTTCTCGAAATCGAACTCGTTGAGCACCTTGTCCTCATGTTTGAAATCGAGTCCTTGGGGCTGAGTCGCTTGAAAAATTGGACGTGGTTCTGGAGGGGTATATTCCTCCACAGCATCTTCATATCGAATGTTCAGCACCGATCCTCCGGGAATATTCTGCTTGACTTCCATGGCCCCATCAGGCCATATGATAACGAGATCATCGACTAAAGCAGATTCACCCAGCCCGATGTGCAGATAATCCGGAACGGCTGACTCGAAACCTCGTGTCCTTCTCAATTCTCGGACCATGGTCTCTTCTCCTACCTGTGCTCTTATTCTTACTCCTTCAGCCCCGGGATTGTCTTTGGGTCCATTGAATTCAAGCCGTAGGAAATTATTTCCATTGCTGCTCAAATTCTCATAAAGGAAGACGGGGTCAGGTTCGAGTTGGAGATTGACATTGTTGATGACCAGTTCAAGATCGCCATCATTGTCAAGATCTGCATAGGACGCTCCGCTGCTGAATGAACGGTGTTCCAGCCCTATGGACTTGGCCACATTCTCAAACTGTAGGTCACCGTGATTCTTATAGAGGTAGTTACGTAGTTTGGTGGATTTACATATGGTGTTGAACTCTTCACGGGTCATGCGCCTGCCTTGATCCTGTATCACCTTGGAGCGTTTGATGTAGTCCTTATCCTGCATGTCGCGCAGATAGCCATTGGACACGAATACATCCTGATGACCATCGTTAGCGAAATCCGCAATGAGCGTGGACCAACTCCAGTCTGTGGCCTCCATCCCGGTCATCAACGCGATATCAGCGAAATGGTCCATCCCGGTATTGAGGAATAATCCGTTGCGCGTGTATTGGTGGTGGAATCCCACGTCTTGGAATACGTAGTAGTTCTTTTCAGACAGGTCAGAAAGGTTGAGGAGTTTGCGCTTATAGTTCTCTGGCATCATCTCCACGACCTCCAGGTCCAATAGTCCATCGTTGTTGATGTCGGCTGCATCTATGCCCATGCTGTAGTATGGGAT
>JABDLZ010000137.1 GCA_013001705.1 Flavobacteriales bacterium | reverse complement strand
GAGCAGTCCGCCCTATTTCGTGACTGCATTTCAACACAGCGTGGACAGTGTACACGTATTCAATTACTATCCAGAGCCGATAGAAATCACAGGACTCATATTGGCTTCTGAGGAAGAACAAACGCTTCCTGACCCAATAGAACTCGATGGATTTGCCAACAACCATGCGGATGCAGCCCTTTTCTCCACTTCTCAAGAACATGTTTCAGCCCTCCTTTTCCGGGTCAAGGGAACGGATGACCGGCAAGTGGGGGAACTCCTGCCTTGGCCTTCTCCAAATACCTACGCGGTGAAGCGACCTGCAGTCCATATTCCAGCATCCCATTTCGAAGTCAAGGATGAGCAGGTCGTCTTACTTCCCGGAGATCATATCATTGACACATCGGTGGTTATTCCTCCGGGCTATACGCTACTGATCGATGCCGGTCAGAACATCGACATGGTGAATGGTGCCTTCATACTCTCCTACTCACAGGTAGAACTTTCAGGTACTGAAGAAGTTCCTATCCAATTCAAGAGCAGCGATGGGACCGGACTTGGACTCACCGTACTCCAGGCCGATGGCCCTTCCCTCATTGAGCATGTGATCTACTCCGACATGGATGCTTACCGATTCGGGCCATGGAATCTGAGTGGCTCGCTCAATCTGTATGAGAGTGATGTGACGATAAACAACCTGCATATCCAGAACAATCGCTGCGAGGATGCCTTGAACATCATCCGGAGTCACTTCGAAATGAGCGACTGTTCCTTCCAAGAAATCTATGCAGACGCCTTCGACTCGGATTTCAGCACGGGGTCACTACGTACCACTATATTCCATGATATCGGGAACGATGCCATCGATTTCTCCGGATCGCAAGTTGACATCCGCTCCTGTGAGATGAGTCAGGTGGGAGATAAAGGAGTGAGTGGCGGAGAAGACAGTCAACTGACTGTCAGGGATTGTGTGATACAGGACGCTAATATCGGTATCGCTTCCAAAGACAATTCAGTGCTGATGACATCCGATTGCACCTTGGAATCATGCAACTATGGCATGGTGGTATTCCAAAAGAAACCCGAGTACGGCCCAGCCCATATCGATGCGCAAGGTCTGAGTTGGAAGCGGATCGACACTCCCTTTCTCATTGAAGAAGGCTCTTCAGTGAAACTCGAGAAGAAACTAGTGCTCGGGAAAGAGAAAAAGGTAGCCGAACGCTTCTACTGATGGGTAGATGCACCATATGTTAAATTCGCAGCTCAATTGAACGGACATGGGTAACAACTGGGAACTCTTCCAAAAATTCCTCATCACTGAGAACTCCAAGATCGAAGTCAGCGATCTGCTGTGGAACACGCTCATCGTGGTCATTCTCTCCATCATTCTGGAGTTCACCTATGCGCGTTGTGCCAAGAGTCTATCCAATCGTAAGCTCTTTGCCAATAATTTCTTGCTGATCACCTTCACAACCATGGTCATCATCACCATCGTGAAGTCTTCTCTCGCCCTCTCATTGGGATTGGTAGGTGCGCTCTCCATCGTACGATTCCGAGCTGCCATCAAAGAGCCCGAAGAATTGGCCTATCTCTTCTTTACCATTGCGGTAGGTCTAGGTCTAGGTGCCAATCAACGGATAGTCACCCTAGTCGCCTTCGGTCTACTTATGGTCATCATCTGGGGTCGCCACTTCATCAAGCCTCGCAAGCAACATCGCAATCTCTTTCTCACTTTACGTTCCGATTCGAAGAGCCTCGAACTCGAATCCATCGGCAGTTTGATCAAGGAGCACTTTCCGAGCCATGCGCTCAAGCGATTGGATGATGATAACCGATCCACAGAGGCTTCTTACCATGTAGACGTCAAAAAGCCGGAGCAGATCCTAGGATTCAAGAACTCGCTGCATCAGACTCATCCTGAGGTCAAGGTCGGATTCATCGACATCGAAAACTGAGTCCTTCCATGTCCGAGAAGGGATATACTACCTTGAAAAGAGACCGTTATGAACGCAAGTTCATGGTAACGGCACTCCACTACGAGGGTATTGTGCAAACGGTCAAGAATCATCCAGCCTATTTCAATCCGATCTATCAGGAGCGCTACATCAACAACATCTATCTCGATACTCCTACCCTCTCCTACTATTTCCACAATCAAGTGGGAACCTCCCAGCGGCAGAAGGTCAGGATCAGATGGTACGGAGAACTCCAAGGATACATCGAGCGACCCATCCTAGAACTCAAGCGAAAGAATGGAATGACCGGGACCAAGCGCTCTTATCCATTGCCTGGTTTCTCTATGGATGCCGACTTGAGCCACCGCTCTTTGCACGAGATCATTCAAAAGGCCGACCTTCCAGAAGATGTGAGGGAGATATTACATGGACTCAAGGCAACACTTGTCAATCGCTATCGCAGAAGGTATTTCTTGGATTTCAGCGGTGGCTACCGTGTGACCTTGGACAGAGAGATGTCCTATCATCCGGTGCTCGAAGACCGCATCAGACCCTCCTCCATGACCTTGGAGAATGGCACCGTGGTAGAATTGAAGTATGATGCCTCGCTGGATGATGAAGCCCAAGGCATCTCCACTTCTTTCCCCTTCAGAATGACCAAGAACTCCAAGTATGTGAAGGGAATAGAGATGTTCTATCCCATACCACTCTGATACTTCCCATCCACCGGTCATTGTTCACAAGCCTCTTCCCATTCGAAAAAGCAGGCACGATAGTGGCTCTAGCTTTGGACAAATGCTATTGTGATGATGAGGAACTTGACCGTACTTGCTTTGATCCTATGGACCTGCTCTGCACTTGGGCAGTTCAAACTGCCTTCTTTCGAGAACAGCGAAGTATACAATTTCGTTCCTGACCCTTCCTTCGAGATGACGGAAGATCTTCCATGTGGTTGGAATCAGGGAATCGGCAAATTCGATGTGTGGATGACCCATTGGAACAGTCCTACTCAGACCACTCCAGACCTTTTCAGTCTGCAGGTTTCCAGCACATGCTGGGCCCACCCTTCCAAACACAGCAATAACCGCCAGCGGCCAAAGGATGGGGATAACATGATAGGCATCAAATGCTATGGGACAGGAGGAACGGATACCTATTGGCACGAGTATGTACAGGTGGAGTTGAAGGAAGAGCTCAAAGCCGACAGTCTCTATTATTTAGAGTTCTACGCCAATGCTAGCCAGCGAGCATCACGGATATGCAACAATATAGGAGCACTGGTCCAAGCGGATGCAATAAGCACTCGGGATAGAAAGCCTCTCTATATCACCCCCACCATCAATTCTGAGAAAGCCATCAAGCAGAGCATTCTCGGATGGAAGAAGATCAGCGGGGTCTTCAAGGCCCAAGGAGGAGAAAGGCACTTGATCATCGGAAATTTCTATAGGGATGATGTCACCACGAGTCAACGTCTGGAGACCGGGACGGATGGCGCATACTACTACATCGATGAAGTGATGCTCCGCAGAGCAGAGCCAGGAGAGCGACTGAGCCGAAGACCGCTGGAAAGCAAGCCAGATGAGGACCTGATAGTAGTCAAAGAAAGAGCAAGCACAGAAGTAGTGGCCATCCAACAGGTACACTATGAAGTAGGCACCACTATCGAACTGAATAATATCCAATTCGAATTCGACAAGGCCGAACTCCTACCCTCTTCACAGAAGGAATTGAATGCTCTGGCCAATGTCCTGAAAGACCATCCTTTCATGGAGATCAAGATCACCGGACATACCGATGATCAGGGAGATGAAGCCTATAACCAGAAGCTTTCCGAAGCCCGGGCTCAAGCCGTTACAGCTTATCTCATCCACAAGGATGTAGAGAAGGAACGACTGCATTTCCAGGGATTGGGCAGCATCATGCCCATTGCGAGCAATTCGACCGAAGAAGGCCGAGAGAAGAACCGCAGGGTGGAATTCGAGGTGATCGCCAACTGATTCCTCTCCGGACTGATTTCTGCATATTAGAGGAATCAGAAAACTCTTGGATGACATAGCGCAATGCACCCTCTGTGCAGAACATCTACCACTTGGACCAAGACCTGTAGTGACTGCCCACCCGGCATCCAAGGTGGTCATCATCGGTCAGGCACCGGGAATCAAAGTCCATGAGAGCGGAGTACCGTGGGATGATGCCAGTGGAAAGAGGTTACGGGAATGGCTCGGAGTCTCAGAGGAGAAATTCTATGACCCTCGGTTATTCGCACTCGTACCTATGGGCTTCTGCTACCCAGGAAAAGGAAAAAGTGGAGACCTGCCTCCCCGACAAGAGTGTGCTCCTACTTGGCACCGATCGCTTATGGAAGCGATGCCTGCCCTGCGATGGACGATACTCATAGGGGCCTATGCTCAAAAATTCTACTTGAGTGATAACCCCTTCAAGACTCTCACAGATACCGTGCGCTACGGCCTCGACCGATTCGACCGCACCATCTGCTTGCCACATCCTTCCCCGAGAAACAACATCTGGTTGAAGAAAAATGAGTGGTTCGAGCGGGAGCTCATTCCTGAACTACAGCTACGGATCCAAGGAATAACAGGAAGTATATCACAGAAAGAGGAGGACTTCTGAATCAGAGTCCGAAGGCCTTTTTCACCTTGCTGACGTGATCGAGTTTCTCCCAAGTGAAGAGTTCCACTTCCTTGGTCACCTTCTTTCCTTCCGGAGAGACGAAGGTCTTCTTGACTTTCTTGCTCTCACGTCCCATATGACCATAAGCGGCCGTCTCACTGTAGATCGGATTGCGAAGTTTCAATCGCTTCTCGATGAAATAAGGTCTCATATCGAATATCTTCTCCACTTTCCGAGCGATCTCCCCATCGTTCATATCGACTTTGGCCGTACCGTAGGTATCTACATTGATGCTTGTGGGCTTTGCTACCCCGATTGCGTAAGACACCTGAACGAGCACCTCATCACATAGGCCGGCAGCTACTAGATTCTTGGCAATATGTCGCGTAGCATATGCAGCCGATCGATCCACCTTGCTGGGATCCTTGCCTGAGAATGCTCCTCCACCATGGGCCCCTTTACCGCCATAGGTATCTACGATGATCTTTCTTCCGGTGAGACCGGTATCCCCGTGGGGTCCTCCGATGACGAAAATGCCCGTAGGGTTGATATGATACTGGATCTT
Organism: Flavobacteriales bacterium; assembly: GCA_013001705.1. NCBI lineage: Bacteria > Pseudomonadati > Bacteroidota > Flavobacteriia > Flavobacteriales > Flavobacteriales bacterium. The sequence continues at coordinate 4,653 of JABDLZ010000137.1, read as the reverse complement.
GCTGTTGAAGAGCTTCTTGTACTTGGGGTATTTCTTCTTGATACGAGGTATCAGGATGTTGACGAGGTCCTTCTTGATCTTGGCCAACATCTTCTTTTCTGTATCGAAATCATCGTGCTGCGTAGAAATGACGATGGCATCGATCCTGACCGGGCGATTGTTGTCATCATACTCCAGTGTGACCTGCGACTTCGCATCTGGGCGGAGGTAGGGTATCTTCTTCCCTTCTCTTCTCAATTCGGCCAACTCCTCTAGGATCTTGTGAGAGATATCCAAGGCCAAAGGCATGTAGCTATCTGTCTCATTGGTCGCATAGCCGAACATCATCCCCTGATCACCGGCACCTTGCTCTTCCTTCTTCTTGCGATCCACTCCCTGATTGATATCCGGACTCTGCTCATGGATGGCGCTCAACACTCCGCAGCTGTTGGAGTCGAACATGTATTCACTCTTGGTGTATCCGATGCGCTCGATCACCTCACGAGCAATGGCCTGCACATCTAAGTAGGCCTTGGATTTCACTTCTCCAGCCAGAATTACCTGACCGGTTGTGACCAAAGTCTCGCAAGCTACTTTGCTATCCTTATCAAATGCTAGGAAATTGTCGATCAGGGCGTCCGAGATCTGGTCTGCTACCTTGTCTGGATGACCTTCAGAAACGGATTCAGAAGTGAAGAGATACATGTGCTGATTTCATATAGAATGAGCGCAAAGCTAGGAAAGTAGACCAAAGAAATCAGCCTTTCTTAGTAAGCTCTTTGAACACCTCTTCCAAGCTCCTTTGCTTCTCGGTCTGCGATAGGATGGTGAGATCATTTTCCACGGCCCATTTGAATAGCGCTTTTCTCAGGTCCTTCTCTGCTTCTCCCTCGAGTTGGAAGGTATTTCCCTGGACGTGCATGACCTCACGCACTCCTTCCACGGTCCTTAGATCCTCTGAGAGGACCTCTTCTGAGAATTCCACCTCGATGAGTTGACCTTGACGCGTGCTCGATTGCACGATCTGTTTTGCATCCTTATCGGCAACGATCCTCCCACGGTCGATGATGATCACTCGGTCACAGATGGCTTCTACCTCCTGCATGATATGCGTGCTCAGCATCACGGTCTTTTCTCGACCGAGATCCTTGATCAAGGCCCGTATGTCGACCAATTGATTCGGGTCCAGTCCTGAAGTAGGCTCATCCAGTATCAAAACATCCGGATCATGGATGATGGCCTGTGCCAATCCTACCCGTTGCCGATATCCTTTGGATAGTGCTTCGATCTTCTTATGCGCTTCAATATTCAGTCCCACCTTTTCGATGACCTGTTCTACCCTCTCCTTTTTTGCTGCTAATCCATGGAGACCGGCTACGAGTGAGAGGTATTCTCTCACGTACATGTCCAAGTAGAGCGGATTGTGTTCCGGCAGATATCCCACCTTCTTTCTCACGGCCCGATTCTCATCCACTACATGGTGGCCTCCTACCCAAGCCTCACCATAGGTGGGCATGATATAGGTGGTCAGGATCTTCATCATGGTGGATTTTCCAGCTCCATTTGGCCCCAAAAAGCCAACGATCTCTCCCGTACCGATGGAGAAGCTCACATCGTCCAAGGCATATTGCTTGCCGTATACTTTTGAAATATTCTTGACCTCGATGGACATCATCGCGAAGGTGGTAAAAATTGATACATTGAGAATGCTTAGCCGCGATGGATCATATTCGTGATCGCAAATGAGAGGTACAGTCGTCAAATCCACAGGGAGTAATTACCACGTGATCTTGGAGAACGGTGAGGAAAAGGTATGCAAGCTGCGTGGCAAGATCCGTCTTCAAGGCATGCGTACCACCAATCCAGTGGCCGTGGGCGATCGTGTGATAGTGGAGATCGATGATGACAGCCATGTGATCGCAGAGATCCTCCCACGCGAGAACCATATCATACGCAGAAGCACCAACCTCAGCAAGGAGAGCCATATCATTGCTGCCAATGTGGATCAACTGGTACTGATGGTGACCCTCTCACAACCGTCTACTTCTACCGGATTCATCGATCGGGTGCTCGTAACAGCTGAAGCCTACCACATACCCAGCATCGTCTTGTTCAACAAGGTGGATCTTCTGGATGAAGAGGGCTTGGATCGCTTGAAGGAATGGAAGGAACTCTATTCTAACATCGGATATACCTGTCTGGAAATGAACGCATTGAAAGTAGAGCAGGCGGATCTTGAGCACCTGTTCAAGGACAAGGTCACCCTCCTCACCGGACACTCGGGAGTCGGCAAATCGACTTTGACCAATCGGCTACAACCGGGTCTGGAGCTCAAGACAGGAGATATCAGTGAGGCCTATAATAAGGGAAAGCACACGACCACATTTGCTGAGATGCATCCGCTCGATATCGGTGGTTATATCGTGGATACACCGGGTATCAAAGGGTTCGGTATGGTGGCTACTGACAAAGCCGATCTCTCCCATTATTTCTTAGAAATGCGTGAAGTACTGCATGAGTGCAAGTTCAATGATTGTAGGCATATCAACGAACCCGGTTGTGCCGTGAAAGAAGCTTTGGAGAAGGGTGAGATCCACCCATCCCGGTACCGCAGCTACATCAATATGTACGAAGAGGACGAGGGTCCCTATAGAAAGGATATCTACGCATGAGGATCGTCATTCAGCGAGTTAAACGCGCTTCGGTCATATCCGATGGAGAATTGACAGGCAGTATAGACCATGGCCTACTGCTTCTCATCGGCATAGAAGAAGCTGATTCTCAAGAAGATGTGGATTGGCTTGCCAACAAGGTGGTCCAAATGCGCATATTCAGCGATGAAGAGGGTTTGATGAACAAGAGCCTACTCGATATCGAAGGGGACCTGCTGGCCATCAGTCAATTCACCTTGCATGCGAAGACCAAAAAAGGAAATCGCCCCTCATTCATCAAAGCCGCTCGACCCGATCAAGCAATCCCATTATATGATTCTTTCATGGAAGCTTGCGAGAAATTGATAGGACGTAAGGTAGAGCGCGGAATATTCGGTGCAGATATGCAGGTAGAGTTGATAAACGATGGTCCGGTGACCATTATGATAGACTCCAAACAAAGAGATTGATGGCATCGGTATTCGCCCATATCATCAGCGGATATGCCTTAGGAGATACGGTGGGCTCAGAAGACCGTAAACTCCTTTGGATCGGTGCAGCACTGGCCTGTCTGCCGGATATCGATGTGATAGGCTGGTTCAACGGAATAGGATATGAGAGTGTCTATGGACATCGCGGATTCACGCACAGCATCTTCTTTGCAGTAGTGCTGGGCGGCCTGGTAAGCCTATTCTTCAAGCAGAACAGGCTCAAAGCCTGGCTTATCTGCAGCCTATGCCTGGTATCGCATGGCCTATTGGATGCCATGACCACCGGAGGGCGGGGAATCGCGTTTTGGTGGCCTTTTGATGATAGCCGCCATTTCCTGCCATGGAGGGTCATCAAGGTCTCTCCCATAGGCATTTCGAGTTTTTTCAGTGAATGGGGCTGGAAGGTCTTGAAGAGTGAAGCCGTCTATGTCGGCATACCGAGTCTGCTGATGCTCGCATTCAACTGGATGAGAAGAAGAAAGGATCCGTATGAACATGAAATAAGCCCTTGAAAATGGAATGGAAGAAATTACAGACCGAAGTCGATGAGTGGATCCAAGAGGTCGGCATACGCTACTTCGATGAACTGACCAATATGGCCATCCTGACCGAAGAGGTAGGAGAAGTAGCGCGTATCATGGCCCGCAGATATGGTGAGCAATCCGAGAAGGAAAGCGATCAGGGAAAAGACCTGGGCGAAGAACTGGCCGATGTGCTCTTCGTGACCCTGTGCCTGGCCAATCAGACAGGAGTCGACCTGCAAGCCAGCTGGGAAGCCAAGATGAAGCTAAAGAGCAAGCGGGATAGGGAAAGACACCGTTCTAACAAGAAACTGCGAGAATGATAGACGTGCGTTACATGAACATTCAACTAAGGGAAGAACAACATCTGTAAGAATATCAAGGCGTATTGATAGATCGATAATTGATACTTATCTTATCCTCAACTCCAACAATTGAATAACACCATGGAAAACAAGACCTTCATCGACAAAGTCGTCAACTCGCTGAGAAATGCTGCCGTTGAGTTGGAAGAGCTGCAAGTCCAAGCTGCACTAGGCAAGGCAGAAGCCAAAGACAAATGGGAAGAGACCAAACACGGATTCACCCATTATCTCCATGAGACCAAGTCCAAGGTACAAGGAGAAGGTGGAGAACGATGGCAGGAAGTACAAGCCGCCATGGACCGTCTCAAAGTACAGCTGGCCCTAGGCAAAGCGGAGACCTCAGATGCTTATCACGAGCAGAAAAAGAAGATCTCAAATGCCATTCACGACCTACAGCTGAAGATCAAGAAGGATGAGAAGTTAGGTAAGGCCTATTCCCTGCTGAATGTAGAGGCCGAGAAGTTCAAATTGAAAATGGAATCACTTGAAGGGAAATTCGATGAATCCAAAGTCAAAGCAGAGGAGAGCTTCGAAGAGAAGAAAAAGGATTTCAATCGCTTCGTGGAAACGGTAGAGAACAAACTCAGCACGGATAGTGAAGGGCGCTGGAGTAATTTCCAGGATGAAATGTCAGAAGCCTTTTCTC
>JABDLZ010000136.1 GCA_013001705.1 Flavobacteriales bacterium | reverse complement strand
CCGTCCACCTTATTGAAATAGGACTTCACATTGGCCACGGTACGGGTGGTATTGTCGGTGGCACACTCCACAAAGACGAGGACCCCGTGTGGTCCTTTGCCCTCGTAGTTCACTTCCACATAGTCCTCGGCATCTTTACCGGTAGCCCGTTTGATGGCAGCCTCGATATTGGCCTTGGGCATGTTCTGGGCTTTGGCATTCTGGATAGCTGTACGCAGTGTGGCATTAGTATCCGGATCAGGACCCCCTTCCTTGGCCGCGATCTGTATCTGCTTTGCCAGTTTCGGGAAAATGCGGGACATCTTATCCCAACGCTTCTCCTTAGCTGCTCTGCGGTATTCAAAAGCTCTTCCCATAGTATCTCTCTTGCGATTTAAAGTCGACTAATTTACTACATGCCCTTCACTCCTGCCCGTAGTTCTTCTTCTCTGAATTCGATCCACGCCAACATGAGCGGTAGTCCCAAGGCGAAGAGATGGATGCCCATGGCGCGTTCGAACATGGATTCACTGATACAGGCCATCAAGAAGGACAAGAAGAACATGGTGGAGACGATATGCTGAGAACGCAAGGCACGCACCAAGGGGATCAAGAACATCAGTAGTACCGTGATGGATCCTAGCACCCCCACTGCGATTCCGGATTCCAGATATTGGCTATGCGGTCCTAGATTCTCAGATGCCGGTCCTCTAAAGCCCTTCTCTCCATAGCAATCCATCATAGCCGACTGGACATCACCAGTACCTTCTCCGATGAGCAATGTCTCTTGGAATCGCTCCCATGCGCAAATCCAGGCCATTCTACGCGCTTGGGTACTCTCGATGGTATCCGGATCGATAGGAGTATCCACCGTCATACGTGAGAATCGATCCGCCAAATAGTCTGTCTGAGATACGATGAGTCCCATGGTGAATATGACTGCCAACACAGCAATACTCACTCTTTTCCAGCCCATACCTCGAATGAGCATCAGTGAGAATGCCACTCCCAACATGGTCAGTAGTGTCAAGAAACCCATCTTGGACCCGGTCAAGATCAGATTGAAGATGATGTAAATGGCCAACAAGCCGAGTCCGTATGCAAAATTCCTCTTGGATAGATGATGCTTGAAGATGCGTTGCACAACGATCCCAATGGCCACCAGTAGGTGTAAAGCGAAATACCCGATGTGCATCTGAGTGATACCATGTTCACCGAAGAAGTGATGGGATTCTCCTGTTACGAAGTAGTTCACTGCAGAATGTACATTGTTCCAATTGAGCGCTATGACGACCCCGATCAGGTAGAATGTCATCCACTTTTTGATACGGTCTGCAGAAATGCCTTTGAAGAGAAGGAAGATGGGTACAAGGATCAAAGTGATCTTCCGGCCGACATCCTTGGTGCCTAGATCCATATTCTCGGTGTGAATCAATCCGAGTAGATTGAGCAGAAAGAAAGCAGCGGGGATAAGCAGGGCGACATATGTCCAAGTGGAATACGATCGCCATCTGTCGATGGAGATGTAGCTATGCTCCAAGAGTCCGAAAATGAGCGCTAGGCCCAGCCATCCAGGCACTGATCGCGGATAACAGGTCAGGCCCGCCATGGCCAGACCCACAAAGAATTCATAAGCCTTACCGCATATGTCTCGAAATGACATCGGCCAAATGTATCTCAAATGCTAAACTTTGTTAAGCGGATACCAGAATGCTGTTGTGCTTGTTCTAATTCAAGTCAACGGATCTCCAAAACCAAAAATCCCGACCTATGGACTCGAATCATCCCGAAGGAAGTACCTTCTTTGAAAGGCTCAATGCCCGTATGCAGAGCAGCATCTCAGTGAGGCTGTTCTTCATCGCCATTCTCTCCCTCATCCTGCTGATACCCGCTGCCATGGTGGAGGATCTCATCAGAGAGCGTAGCTACCGCAAGTCCGAGGTCATACATACGATCAACAATGGGTGGGGACTGTCTCAGACCATCACCGGGCCGATACTCACCATACCTTATCTTGAACACACCATCACCAAGGATGACGAGGTGATCACATTGCGTCATCAGGCGCACTTCTTACCTGAATCACTGTATGTAGAAGGAGACTTGAAGACCTCGGTACGTAACATCTCCCTCTTCGAGTCAGTCGTGTACAATTCCCAATTGGACTTCTCAGGGAATTTCACGCATCCCAGCTTTGAGGAGTGGAAGATAGCAACTGAGGACATCCTCTGGGAAGAAGCCTATGTATCGCTGGGTATCACGGATATGCGTGGGATTCAGGATCAGCTCGATATCCGATGGAACGATACCGAACACACCCTGAGTCCAGGAACGGATAATCGGGATCTGGTGGCTTCTGGAGTGAGCACCCGTGTTCCCATGGAGGCCGATAGCAGCTCGGGAGAACATAGCTTCCAATTGACTATTGACTTGAACGGTTCGGAACTCCTCCACCTCTACCCTTTAGGCAAGACTACCGAATTCGCATTATCGAGCGCCTATCCGCATCCTGGTTTCGTGGGAGCCTTTTTACCCGATGAGCGTGAAATATCTGCAGATGGTTTCACGGCACATTGGAAAATACTGAGCCTCAACAGGAACTACCCCCAGCAATGGAAAGATGATGAGCACCGCATCCTCGGTTCTGAATTCGGGGTGTCACTGATCACCCCTGTAGATGACTATCAAAAATCCACTCGCAGTGTAAAATATGCCCTCATGATGATCGCCTTTACCTTCTTGATCTTCTTCTTCTTGGAGATACGCAGCGGGAAAAAGGTGCATCCAATCCAGTTCATTCTGGTAGGCCTGGCATTGATCGTATTCTATACTCTGCTCATAGCCCTGAGCGAACATATAGGCTTCAATCCTTCTTATCTGATAAGTAGTGTGGCTGTTACGGCCTTGATCGCGATGTACTTCCAGGCCATCTTCAAGCAATTCAAGATGACGGCTATACTCATGGCGGTGCTGGCATTGATGTACGGATTCATATTCACCACGCTTCAACTACAGGATTATGCCTTGCTCATCGGTAGTATCGGTCTCTTCCTGGTGCTGGCCTTGGTCATGTACCTCTCACGTAAAGTGGATTGGTACGCCCTCTCCAAAGGCGGAGAAAGCGAGTAAGCATGGGTGCACTTTGGGCCTCAGGTCTGTCTTATTCTTTAAACTTGAGGCCCCATGGAGATGAAGCATTTCGACCAGCAGGATATCGAAGCGATGGATCGTATCGAACGGATACAATTCATCAACTCGATCAACGGTTTCAAATCCGCCAATCTGATAGCGACCAAGGATAAGGAAGGAAACAGCAATCTGGCCATCTTCTCTTCGGTCATCCATCTGGGCTCCTCTCCTGCCTTGCTCGGCTTCATCACCCGCCCGGTGAGTGTGGAGCGCCATAGCTTGGAGAATATCTTGGAGACCAAGAACTATACGATCAATCATGTACACCATTCTTTCACCGAGAAGGCACACTACACCTCTGCCAAATTCGATCGGGAGGTATCGGAATTCGATGCCTGCGGACTAATTGAAGAATATCTGGAGGACTTCCCCATTCCCTATGTAAAAGAAGCCCGTGTGAAACTGGGAATGGAACTCGTAGAGGTGATCGACATCCCGGCCAATGATACGAAGCTGGTAGTAGGAAAGATCCAGCACATCCACTGTCCTGCTGATAATATTACGAAGGATGGCTCTCTGGATCTGGTCCTATCAGGCACGGTGGCCATCTCAGGATTGGACAGTTATCATCGTGCCCATCTGATGGCCAAGTATCCTTATGCACGAGAATCCGAGATGCCCCAATTTCGAAAGGAAGAGAAGCGCCCTGACCAGGTAGTCTATGATGAAGAAAGCGGTACCTACAATGCCAGTATACTTCCCTATGCGACCGATCAAGGTGCTCCGAGTATCGAGCCGAACGATCTGACCCTTTGGAAAAAGACCGGTGCGACCAAGATCTCACACCATCTCAAGACTCGATACGATGAGATCAAACAGCAATTCGAGGAGATGAAAACGCTCTACTCATGGAATGAGATAGTCTATCGGGCCAAGGTGAGTTTTGAGCCGGTCTTGGGAGAGACCTATCACCTGTATACGGATAATCAAGGTGAACTATTCCTCTCGATGATTCCTCCCGAGACATGGAACCGGGAGTTGATCGGTTCTTTCCGTTTGAATGCTGACCAGATCTGGGAACGGGTGGATGGATAAAAAGAAAACCCGGACTTTTCAGCCCGGGTCTCTTCACCTAAACACCTTCAATGCATTAACGGTCCAACGTGATGCGTGATGTGGATATCTGCAAGGCATTACTGACCTGCAGGATATAGTTTCCGGGAGTCAAGGGTCCCATATCCAATTTCACTTGCATTAGAGTTCCGCTTCCTAGAACCTGATCCATTAGGACCAGATTCCCAAGCATATCGAAGACAAGTATCTGTGAGTTCTCTCCTTTTCGGGTCTTGAAGTTGACATTCAAGAGTCCTTGAGTTGGATTGGGATGGACATCCACCCTCAGGTCCGTATCAAGTGATTTTACCTCATTGCTTTCTTCATCCCATATGATGGCTCCTCCGTAGATTCCTGTTACTGGGTCGAAATCAGGGGTGTTGAATATCTTGGTCGCACTCCATGGGGTATAGGGACCGTCCCCTTTCTTACAGGCACAACGCACTTTCCACTCATAGCGGAAATTCGGTTCGGCACGCTTGGCATTATTGGCCCCTTCAGCTTCATACTTGATCGGCCATTTGAAGAGGGGGTTGTTGTTATTCTTCTGCACTTGTTCCAACGTGATGGTGTCTGGATTCTGAATAGGGTCTCCGTAGACATTCCCTGTTTCTGGATCCAAGAATCGCTTCTTCCAGAACTTGATATCGCAAGCTGCACTATCCACGCTCGAGTATTTGATCTGTGGGCTGGCCTTGAACCATTTCACTTGTACTCGGTCCTGCACCCCGTTGACCGGGTCATAGGATTTGGTCAGGTCGACAGGGGCATTATCGAAGGCTGGTCCACATGTCTCAGGAGCATCTCCTTGTAGGCAGAATGTGGTACTCTCAGTGAAGGTAAAGCTTCCACCACTTGCGAGGATGTTGCTTTCCGAATCGACCATGACATAAGATCCATTGCCGTAACCACAGCAGATACCATCTCCATAAGAATCTTGCATCACCAGATCATAACATCCATCGGGAAGGCAGAAGATGAAATCCAATGAAGAGCCACTCGATTGACCATTGAATGGTCCGCCTGCAGCTACCTGAGCTCCGGTCGCATCGAGTACCTCGAATGTCGTTTCACCAGCATATTGGTCGAATACAATTGTCAAAGTCACCTCATTATCTGGACAAGGTGGGCATTCAGGGCAATCCGGCCCACCGCAATCCACACCAGACTCGCCTCCATTCTGTACTCCATCATCGCAAGTAGGCGTTACACAACTATTCGCACATGGTGAAGTATCCAGATAATTGGCGATACGTGCGGCTGGTTGGCTACCGAATCCATTGCTGAAGTTGATCCCCACTCCAGAGACCAGATGGCAGTAGCTCATGATCGTTCCAGAATTGGGCAAAGAGGCGTCACAACCTTCATCATAACCCGCAGCGGGCCCGCAACCATCGATAGCGGTGTTGTTCCCGTTCCATGAGCAGGCATGGGTATGTGGAGATCCGAGATTGTGCCCCAGCTCATGGGTCAATACCTCTACCGACCAGGAGTAACTTGGCACACTGTTGTACGAAGAGGTGATACCAGATACAGAGTACTTGTTGCCACAAAGACCACCTACCCAGGCGATACCACCACCAAAGGCGTAGTTGACATAGGCATTTAGATCACCGTAGACGCTATTGTTATTGCGATAGTTCCCATACGAATTCAAATCCGAGAATGGCTCTGAAGAGGTCCACACGGTGAGACCGGCCATGGCCACGGCTATATCATCGTTGGCATAGAGCGTCACCACTTGATTGAAGAGGCCAGTAATGTAGTTCGTAGCCTGAGAGGTCCCTCCTTTTTGCACATATACATCATTTCCGAGATCGATATGTATCCCTGCGCAATTGACGGTGGACCTATGTTGGTCCATGTATTTAGGCGCATCGGCCTCCATCTGCTCGTCCACTGATTGGCATATGAAATCGAAATCTGTTCTTATTTGAGAGTCATTGTAGAGAATATGTGTGGTCGAGCTTTCCAGTTGACCGAGGACTAGATTCCCATTCTCACCTGGAATGGAGATCAGGCCGCTCACTTCATTGTCCGGGAGAACAGAAAGTGCAACTAGGGAGCCCTCTTCTCCTTGAACCACTCCTTGATAATGAATGGCCATTTGATCGGAGTCTAGAGCCAAGCGGGTCCCGTTTCCATCGGTGATTGTGAATCCGGCTTTGTAGATATCCACTTGGACAAGGTCCAATGTCATATCTCTATCGGCTGAACGAAGTTCGAGACTCAGACCTTGAGGAGATTCCGAACGCATTTGCTGGAAAGCAGAAGCATCGATATCGAAGAGATGATAATCGTTGATGTTCTCTGGTATATCCTGAGAACTACGATCGGGCTGCTCGATAAAGATGTCTGCACTTACAAAATCGTTGGTTGTTTGCAAGGCACTTACCTTATCGGCAGGCCTATGCGATTCCGATTGGGCTTGGATACCCCATCCGGAACAAAGTATGGTCATGGTCAGTACGAATCGAACTACGGTTCTATGCATAAGCTGAAAGATTAAAATGCAGTTTAGTGAAAATTCAAACGGAGCGAAAGTACCTGAAGCACTTAATGTATACTTTACTATAACTCTGCATGTAGGAGTTCAATTCGTTCAAATCGAGGAATCCCGATGCAATTTCTTTTAGGTTTTCTGGATAGAAAAGCCCTATTCATATGGAGAATAGGGCTTCTCAGTCCTCTAATTCAGTTCATTCATCGGTCGATCACAAATCGCTCCGAGCCGAAGTATTGTGTTCCTATTACGCTGAGTTGATAGGTCCCTGGCGATAATCTATCCAGAGATATCTCCAACTGATCCGACTTGGATGCCATCCAATTTCCTTCCAAGACCAGACGGCCCGACACATCCATGATCTGCCAGACCAAGTCTGTAGACGGAATAGATGCAGCCTGTACCGTGATGCGGCCATTGGCCGGATTGGGGCGAATGGATATCATTCCCATTTCAAGGGACTTGCTCTCATAGGACAATGAAGCCCCAGCA
>JABDLZ010000135.1 GCA_013001705.1 Flavobacteriales bacterium | reverse complement strand
GTCTTCCCCGCACCTGGAGGGCCGATCAGAATGACATTGTGACCCCCTGCTGCCGCAATCTCGAAGGCGCGTTTGATATTCTCCTGTCCTTTGACATCGGAGAAGTCCACCGGATACTCGCTCACTTTCTTTGCAAACTCGGCCCGGGTATCGAATTCCACCGGTTCTAGCTCGGAATTCCCATCGAAGAAATCGATGACTTCCTTGATGTTCTCCACGCCATATACATCCAAGTCCCCTACTATGGCCGCCTCCATGGCGTTCTCCTTGGGAATGATCATTCCCTTGAATCCCTCTTTCCTCGCTTCTATGGCAATGGGTAGTACACCTTTCAATGGTCTGAGACCTCCGTCCAGTGCCAACTCCCCCATGATGATATAATCCCCCACCTCATCCGATCGCATCTGCTCGGTCGCTGCCAGTATGCCTACCGCAAGTGTTAGATCATACGCGCTCCCTTCTTTACGGATGTCGGCCGGAGCCATATTGATGGTGATCTCCTTGATCGGGATCTTATAACCGATGTTCTTCAGGGCAGCCGAGATACGCTGATGGGCTTCTTTGACCGCACTATCGGGTAGGCCTACCAGAAAGAAATTGACGCCTTTGGCCACCACGTTGACCTCCACGGTCACAATGGTCGCATGTATGCCCATAAGGGCACTACCGTAGGTCTTTACAAGCATCGAGGATCAGCGAATGGTCAGGAACAAAGAAAAGAATTCTAATAGCCAGTGATACCCTTCAGCACCTCTTCGGCATGGATGGTCAATATGGGTATCTCGCTGTGATTGACCAGACGCTGGGCATTGGCCCCCATGAAGAATCCGGCTGCGGGCTCGGTCTCTGACATAGCGATGATCAGATCGGCACCCACCTTGTCGCCATAGTCCATCGTGGCGTTGGCGATATTGCCTCCGAAATGCGAACTCATTTTACACTCGATGCCTTGTTCGGTAAGCATCTCCACGGCCTGTTCGCTGTATCGGGTAACGCGATTCTGGGTGTCCTCATCGTCCCATTTACTGGTCGCCAACACATAGACCCGTGATTGGAAATAGCTGGCCATCTTCTTCACCATAGGGATCTTCTGTCTGGATTCTGAAGAGTCATCCATGGGAATGACGATACGGTCGAAACTGTCCTTGATAAAACTCTCACGCATCGTGAGCACAGGCACCGGGCTGGATGATACCACCCGATAGGCATTGGATCCAATAAAGAAATCCTGTACCCCACTCGTACCGTGGGTACCCATGATGATGAGATCGGAACCTAGGGACTTGGCCGCATCCACCACCTCTGAAAAGACCCGACCACTGGGTCGGATATAGATCACATCCTTATCCGTCCTACGCTTGATCTTCTCGATGATCTTCTTGACCTTGCGTTCGAGGTCATCATCTGAATTGACGCAGACCATGGTCAATCGTGCATCGAATCGCTGAGAGAGGTTGACGGCCGTGCGTAGTGCTACGCGGGCTGATTCAGAATTGTCAAAAGGGATGAGGATGTGCTCAAAAGTCTCGTTCATGGTCTGGTCGTCTAGTTCTTCGTGAATATACAAAGCCTTGACCTGAATCCTCCACCCTTATTCCTGACCACCTAAGGCAGACTCGATCTGCATGATCAAACAATGGATGGCTTTGATATGGATCTCCTGTGCATGATCGGCAAACTCCGTACGTGGAGCCCGTATCTCCACATCGCAGAGATCGGCCAGGTCACCGCCACTCCTTCCGGTCAATCCTACCACATGCATGCCCTTCTGCTTGGCCACCTCAGCGGCTTGGATGACATTGGACGAATTGCCTGAAGTACTGATGGCCAGAAGCACATCGCCTTGCTGTCCCATCCCTTCGATAAAGCGCGAGAATACATTCTCATAGCCATAGTCATTGGCTACACAACTCAAGTAGGAAGGGTCAGAGATCGCAATGGCCGCATAGCTGGGTCGATCGTTCCTGAACCGACCGGTCAATTCCTCTGCAAAATGCATCGCATCACTCATGGAGCCCCCGTTACCACAGGAGATGATCTTACCACCGCCCTCAATGGCCGAGGCCATCAATTCTCCCGCGTCATAGATGGCTTGGAGGTTGTGTTCTTCTTTGAGAAAGCGTTGAAGGGCCTCTTGGGATTCTTCCAGATATGCTCTGATCTGTTCTGGCATGATGCCAAAGAAAAGCAAATCTCAGCGCCCTTGGGCCAACTGCTGATGAGCATCCAAGCCACACCGCAGGAAGTTGGCATACTCCTCTTTATCGGGAGTATAGGGAACCGGATTGTTGAGAAGCGTGCCTTCTGGGCTCAAGAGCACGTAGAATGGCTGTGAATTGATGTTGAAGGTCTCCGCTTGCAAGGTGCTCCATTTATTGCCATAGGTCTTCAGCGTGCGGGTCTTCCCATTCTTCAAGGTGTACTCCACCTGCTCTTCTTCAGGCAATTCCTTGCTGTCATCCACATAGAGGGACACGAGCACATACTCGTCTTTGATCATGTCCATGATCTCGGGTTCGGGCCAGACATGCTCTTCCATCTTCCTGCAATTCACACAGGCATATCCGGTAAAATCGAGAAGAACGGGTTTACCCGTACTCTGCGCATAGGCCATACCTTCATCGAAATCGTGGAAACATTCCAAAGCATGCGGGCACTCACTCGGATAGATGAAACTATAGCCCACGGGAGGGGCCAATCCACTCAATAATTCCAATGAGGTGAAGGTCTCGGTCTTCTCATTGTATCTGAATCCGGAGATCAAGTAGATTGCAAAGGCCACGGATGCCAATCCCAATATCATTCTCACAGCCGAGATCTTCTTGAGTGGACTATCGTGGGGGAATTTCAATTTTCCGAATAGATACAAGGCGAGACCGATCGCACAAAGGATCCACACGATCAGGAAGGGCTCGATCTTGAGGACCTCCCAATGACCCACGAGGTCGGCATTGGAAAGGAACTTGAAGGCCAAGGCCACCTCCACGAATCCCAAGACCACCTTGACCGAATTCAGCCAGCCTCCCGACTGAGGGAGGGAATTCATCCAGCCAGGGAAGGCCGCAAAGAGTGCAAAAGGAAGTGCCAGTGCGAGTCCGAAACCACCGAAGCCTGCCGTCAATTGCATCGCTCCTCCATCATTGGTCAATGAGCCGGCCAGCAAGGAGCCCAGGATGGGTCCCGTGCAGGAGAAGGACACCAAGGCCAAGGTCAAGGCCATGAAGAAGATCCCGATTAGACCTCCAATGCTACTTGCCTTATCATCCATCTTATTGGTGAATGAGCTGGGAAGTGTGATCTCGAAGTAGCCGAAGAAGGAGATCGCGAAAACGATGAAGACCACAAAGAAGACCAGGTTCAACCAGATATTGGTCGAGATGCTATTGAGGATATCGGGATTGATCCCATCCAGCAGGTGGAAGGGAAGACTGAGCAATAGATAGATGGCAAAAATGAAGAAGCCATAGAGAAAGGCTCTGCGTATGCCTTTTGCCCGATCCTCACTGCCCTTGGTGAAGAAGGACACCGTGAGCGGTATCATCGGGAAGACACATGGGGTAAGGAGAGCTACCAATCCGCCTAGGAATCCAAGGAAAAAGATGTTCCAGAGATTGGTCTCCGTCTGTTGGGCCTCTCCGCACTCTATGATCGGATTCTCCAGATCCACATTGGCCAGTTGGAATCGGCCTTCCAAGGCGGGGTCATTGGTGATGCTGCCTGTAGCTCCGCTGAGGTCAACGGCCTTTCCGGTCTTGAGGTCTATCTTGAAAGGGATGTCTTCTGGAGGGAGACATTTGCTATCGTCACAGACCATGAAGGTGAGCATACCCTCTACAAATCCGGAATTGCTTTCATCCATCTCTATGCGCTGCACGAAATCAGCCGTGCCTTCGAAATAGCTGAGATCCATATCGAAATTGGGATCGTAGCTCACCAGGGGTTCTCCTTCCTGGGTCTCTCCTATCAGGGTGAAGCCTCCGGAACTATCTGCAAAGGTGAAGGTGGTAGGCACCGGTCCGAAGTCGCTCTCCAAATTCTGTGAATAGAGATGCCAATGCTCATCGATCTCAGCTCTGAGGGTTATGTCGTATTGACTGTCCGAGCCCTCTACAGGGGCAGCAGAGAAGGTCCAATCCACGGGTTCGAGGATGCCCGATGCAGACTGACCATCCCCGGTGGCTCCTTCTCCGAGGGTGAAGCTATAGGGTGCAGGTTCAGGGAAAATGCATTTGCTGTCATCGCAGGTCATGTAATTGACCATACCGGTGAGCACAGCACCCTCCACTCCATCCAGTTCGACCGATTGTGTGAATACCACCCGTTCTTCGAAAAAGGGAATATCCATCTCGAAGTTGGGATCATAGTCCACAATGGGTTCCGGTTCTTCTACTGGTCCCAAGAAGGTGATACCTTCTACCTCATCATGGTCGAAAGAGGTGGGTACCGGACCGATCTTGGTGGTATCCAAATGCTGCGAATATAGATGCCAGTGCTCATCCATCTCAGCGATATACTGCAAGCGATACGTACCATCCTCCAGTGCTTCTACCTCGAAGGTCCACTGCACCGGATCCAGTATCTGCGATATCAGAGGTGAAAGGCAGAGGTGGAAGAGTACGAGTACAAGCCAATGTTTCATGTGCATAGCAATAAGAAAGGCAAAAGTAGCTTGAACATTGTACTAGGATTGAGAGGAATTGAAAACTAGCTTGGATTCTTATACATCCAATTCATCTTCCAAGCCCAACTGGAAATAGCGTCTGGCCCAGCCAGCAGTGAGATAGAACAAAGGCGTATCGAAAAGCGCGACCAGTACCTTGTAGGCAAATCCATTGACGAAAAGTATCCAGAAGCGGTCCCAAGCTATGGCCTCGAAATAACAGAGCAATCCGAGTACCACCATGGTATCGATGAATTGACTGGGGATGGTGGAGAAGTTGTTCCTCAACCAGAGTTTTTTGCCGTGGGTGAGTCGCTTCCAGAAATGGAAGATGCGGATGTCGATGAATTGAGCGATGAGATAGGCCATCATAGAGGCGAAGACAGCTACACCTGTCAATCCGAATACCGAGGAGAAGGTACGATCATCGACCGGTGACCACGGAGTGGCCGAGACCAGATCGGCCACAGCCACTATACCTAAGACGAACACCGATGCGATCACGCCCGACATCACTACTCTATTGGCTTTCTTGCGACCATATAACTCGGAGATAAGATCGGTCACCAAGAAGGTGATGGGATAGGGGATCAAGCCTACACTGATCTCAAAACTGTAGTCCCAACCAAAGGCCGTGAAAGGTTGCCAGGAGAAGAACTTCTGAAAGATGAGATTGCAGGCGACCAGACTTGCGATGAAGATCGCTGCCAGGAATAGATAGAGCCGTTGGGCCTGCTTATTTTTCGTTGCCTCCAAGGAACCCAAAAATAGGATTCGGGAAGCTGTATCGACCGAATTCTCGATCAGGAACACCGAATACTGGATCTTTTTGTGTGCCTGCAGATCGCTATCCATATTCGATCTGTATAAACCAATCATTCCCAGCTTTTAAGGAACACAGGTTTCTTCTTTCTGCTTGGAATCCAATACGTACGATCATGAAAAAAACTATTCAACTGATGATGCTTCTCATAATGAGCAGCACATTATTCGCACAAGCGCCAGAATTCCAGCGGTTCAATTATCAAGCAGTTGTCCGTGATGCTGGAGAATTACTTACTGATGAAACATTCGCTGTCCGATTCACCATTCGCCAGAATAGTGCAGTAGGACCCATCGAGTATCGAGAAAGTCATATAGTGACAACAAATGCCTATGGCTCATTCTCTGCGGTGGTTGGTGATGGATCCCCTATTTCAGGCGATATCCTGTCTTTGGGTTTTGCCACTTCCATTCTATTCTTAGAAGTCGACTTGGATAGGGGTTCGGGTTGGGTGAATCTAGGAGTACAGCAATTGGGCTCAGTACCTATGGCCAATAGGGCACTCTTTGCTGAATTCGATGATGACAACCAGACCCTCAGCATTTCTGGTCAGCAATTGAGTATTGCGGGGGGAAATTCTGTCATTCTACCTTCCATATGGTCGACCAGTGGGAGCAACGCATATCGCAGTTCTGGAAATGTCGGTATCGGCACAATCAACCCTGAAGAGAAGGCTCACGTAGTCGGAAATCTTTTTGTTCAGTCCAATTTTGGAAATATGATCATCG
Source organism: Flavobacteriales bacterium (assembly GCA_013001705.1). Lineage (NCBI taxonomy): Bacteria > Pseudomonadati > Bacteroidota > Flavobacteriia > Flavobacteriales > Flavobacteriales bacterium. Next base: position 1,398 of record JABDLZ010000135.1, on the reverse strand, counting down.
GATATCCCAATAATGGGAATCAATGGAGAATAGGTACGCTGAGTGGTGGTCAGGATATTCAATTCCGGTCAAAGGTCAGTGGAACTTCCACCGCTAACACCCGAGTTGTTTTCAAGCAAAACGGACATGTAGGTATTGGCTCAAATACCAATCCAGATGAAGAACTGGTCATCGGCTCCAATTTCGGTTCTGGATGGGCTGTTCCAGCAATGACCGTAGGAGGAAACGGTGAATTAGGAGGTGGTATCGAAATAGGTAATGACTCTTATCAATTAAATCTTGATGCAGGAGATGCATTTGGAAGAGCCAGGATCAGAGCAGACACTCCATCAGGTCAAGGTACCGCTGAAATCGAAATGAAGACGGATGGACTAGCCATAGGTGTTGACGCTGGCTCTCCTGGATTATATATGCTCAAAGTAGAACATAGTTCCTTCGGTCTGGATATAAACAACGCATCTTCTGATGATGACTGGGAGATATATTCATCTAGTAGTGGTAATCTATTGTTATATGCCAATGGCACGAACAGAGGAAGTTTCAGCGGCACGACTGGCGCTTACACGTCTATATCAGATAGGAGTATGAAAACGAACATCCGACCTGTCGAATCCATCCTCGATAAGGTCATGCTACTTGAGGCTTCGCGCTATCAGTACAAAGACAATAACCCAAGCAATAGAGAATCTCTTGGATTCATCGCTCAGGATGTGAAGGAGATTTTCCCAGAATTAGTCTACGTGGCAACGAACGAGCGAAACAAAGGACTCCACACGATGGACTATAGCGGATTCGGAGTCATAGCTATCGCAGCTATTCAGGAACAACAGGCTGAGATCGAGGAACTGAAAAAGCTGGTACGTGCGCTGCAGAGTAGTATCGAGAACCTATCAAAATAGGACCGATGAAACAGCTACTCATTGCGCTGGGTATATGCTGTACCGGGATGGTACAGGCCCAGACTTTAGAACGACAAGTGCTCTCCACCAATGGAGGGTACGAAGTAAATGGAGACCTCAGTCTAGAATGGACCATGGGTGATCTATCCGTATTGACCAAGAGCAATGGAAATCTCTTGGTCACAGAAGGCTTTCAACAAGGCTTCGATAATTGTCAAGTCTACGATAGCCCTCCGGTCGATCTGACCAAGTCCTTCGATCCTGTGAATGGGGTCAAAGACCGCGTTCAACTCAAATGGTACAAGCTAAGTCCCTTCATCCGATATTCGGATCAAGACGCAGCGGCATGTGATATCAAGTTCTGGAAGAAGCGGACCTTGGATCCTGAAACAGGTAATCCGGTAGGTCCAGTGATCACGAATCCAGATACTATACAGATCACGGATGCCAAGAAGTTTCAAGGCGATGGAGTGACTCCACGAGAGATCTTCAAATGGCC
>JABDLZ010000134.1 GCA_013001705.1 Flavobacteriales bacterium | reverse complement strand
ATTGGCTAATTCCCCAATTGGCTAATTATCTAATCATCTGATCATCTCATCCTCTAATTATCTAATCATCTAATTCCCCCATTCTCCCATTCCCAAATCATCTATCTTCGCATCTCGAAATGAGGCCCGTCACCATTCTCGATAGTAAGCAGCTCGATCTGACTCTCAACCGCCTCGCTTTTCAATTGGTAGAACGATATCTGGACTTTGATGGTACCGCCATCATCGGTCTCCAGCGCACAGGAGCTTTTCTTTCAGAAGCCTTGGTCGATAAGGTGCGTGGCATCCGCAAGGATTGCAAGGTGGAGCACGGCTTGCTCGATGTGACCTTTTACCGCGATGATTTCGGGCGCAGGGACAAACCACTCGCAGCAGCCAGTACAGAACTGGATTTCCCCATCGAGCAGAAGCGGATCATCCTGGTGGATGATGTGCTCTATACCGGGCGAACCATACGTGCCGCCTTGGATGCTTTGGTCAGTCTAGGACGCCCGGCCAGTGTGGAACTTCTGGTATTGATCGACCGGAGATTCAGTCGGCAGTTGCCCATAGAGCCGAGCTATACCGGACAGATGGTGGATAGTATCGCCACGCAGCATGTGCAGGTGGAATGGGACGAGAAAGGCTTCCAGAAAGCCGTGCTTTTCGAAAAAGTGGACAAGGGATGAAGGATATCAGCGTCAAGCATCTACTGGGGACCGAGCACCTGAGCAAGAAGGACATCGAACTGATCTTCGAATGGGCCTCTCATTTCAAAGAGATCATCAACCGCCCCATCAAGAAGGTACCTACCCTGCGGGATATCACGATTGCCAACATCTTCTTTGAGAACAGCACCCGGACCAAACTCTCCTTCGAGTTGGCCGAGAAGCGACTTTCGGCCGATGTGGTCAATTTCTCCGCAGGTGCATCTTCTGTTAAAAAAGGAGAGACCCTCATCGATACGGTCAACAATATCCTGGCGATGAAGGTGGATATCATCGTCATGCGCCATCCCGAGCCCGGAGCTGCCCTCTTCCTATCCAAGAATGTAGATAGCCGGGTGATCAATGCCGGGGATGGAACCCATGAGCACCCCACACAGGCCCTCTTGGACTCCTTCTCTTTGCTCGAGCGATTTGAGAGCCTCAAGGGAAAACGCATCGCCATCGTAGGGGATATCAAGCACAGCCGGGTGGCCCTGAGCAATATCCATTGCCTCAAAACACTTGGAGCAGAAGTGCAGGTGTGTGGTCCTAGTACGCTTATTCCCAAATACATAGATACATTAGGAGTATCGGTATCCCATGACTTGGAAGAGACCATGCGCTGGGCAGATGGGCTGAATATGCTCCGTATACAACTCGAGAGGCAGGAGCAATCCAATCTACCTTCATTGAGAGACTATACACTCAAGTATCAACTCAACCGCGACTTGATGGACAAGGTAGGGAAGGACCTGGTGGTCATGCACCCGGGTCCGATCAATCGCGGGGTGGAGATCACCTCAGAGCTTGCCGACTCCGATTCTTCGATCATTCTGGATCAAGTGGAGAACGGAGTGGCCATACGCATGGCGGTCATTTTCCTGCTTGCGCAGCAATTGAACCGCAATTAGAATAATGTTAGCTTTGCTTGGAACTGAGAACTAAGGAACATGAAGTTCAGAATAGATAGTAAGGAGAAGTACACACTGGTCAAGAGTGAGCTGGAGAAATTGGATGCACAACATGCTCCAGACCTTAAGTCCGAGTTGGTCTATCTGAATAAGAACGGGGTCAAGAATATCATCATCGACCTCACAGGGACACGCTATTGCGATTCATCTGGATTGAGTGCGATCCTGGTGGCCAATCGTCTATGCAAAGGAGAGGATGGGACTTTCATCCTCACCGGATTGGAACCGGCTGTTGCCAAGTTGGTCTCTATTTCCCAATTGGACACCGTACTGAATATCACTCCTACGTTGAATGAGGCCCAGGATCTACTGTTCATGGAACAGGTGGAGAAGGACCTCGATGAAGATTGATACATGAAGAGAGTTTTACTCGGAGTACTTGTTCTCTGTACACTGGGTCTGAATACACAGGCCCAATGTGACCCGAACCCACTCTACGTGGACTCGCTCTTCGGTGTATGGCCTGATACGGCCACCAATTTCCCACCTGCAGTAGTCAATGAGCTTTACAACACTCAATTGGACCTCAAAGTGCCATCCAATGCCAGTCAGGTACCAGGTGCGGGATTACCACCGCTGCCCATCGATTCTGCCTCTGTAGATGATGTGATGGGACTTCCTGCTGGCCTTAGCTATCAGTGTGCATCTCAGACCGATGGATACTGTACCTTCCTAGGAGGAGCACTCGGATGTGCGGTACTCACAGGTACACCTACTGAGATCGGGGTGTTCGATCTGGTCATTCAGGTCACGGCCTATCTCAATCTGGTAGGTTCGGTGGTCGAAGGCCCTCTGGACTTCGAAGGATATCGAGTGGCAGTGGCCGAAGATGGGACCACGAGTATCCAGACCGTTGAGTCCTTCAAACCCAAGGTCTCACAGAATTCTCCCAATCCTTTCCAATTCCGCACCGAGGTGAACTTCACTTTGATGAATGCCCATGAAGTGGAATTCATTGTCATGGATCTACTCGGTCAAGAAGTCTATTCTGAGACCATCGAGGCGGTGCGTGGTGAGAATACCATCGAATTCGAACCGGAAGGTCTGGAATCCGGTATCTATATGTACGCACTTCGCTCACCGTACGGTACGGTGACACGCAGGATGGTCTACGACCGCCCATAAGATTTCTCCATGTCCGATCTTCAATTAACGATCCTCGGTTGTGGCTCAGCCCTTCCGGCCAAAGGACGTATGCCCAGCTCGCAATTCCTGAAAGCGGGTAAGTATACCTTCTTGATCGATTGTGGCGAAGGGACCCAGCATCTCATCCGCAAATACCGACTGAAGCTCCAAAGCATCAGTCACATATGCATCTCTCACATGCATGGCGATCATTTCCTCGGTCTGATGGGATTGCTCTTCTCCATGCGCTTGCTGGGCCGCGAGAAATCGATCACGCTGATCGGCCCACGCGAATTGGAAGAACTGATCGAATTGCATCTCAAACATGCCAATGCCAGTCTGGGATATGAGATCCTTTATCTGCATACCCAAGGCAAGACCAAGGAATTACTGCTCGACCTGGACACCATCACCGTACACAGCCTACCGCTGGACCATAAGATCCCTACCACCGGCTTCCTCTTCCGGGAGAAGCCCCGTCCGCGAAAACTCATCAAGGAACAATTGCAGCGCCACGAGGTGCCCATACGTGTGCGCCAGTCTCTCACGCAGGGAGAAGACTACGTGACAGAGAGTGGACAGCGGATTTCCAATGCTGAACTGACCACCGATCCAGAACCTCCCCATTCCTATGCCTATTGCAGTGATACGGCCTACAAGGAATCTCTGATCGAAGATCTGGACGGTGCGGAAGTGCTGTATCATGAATCCACATTCATGGAAAAGGACCGAGCACGCGCTGAGAAGACCCGACATAGCACGGCTGCGCAAGCCGCTCTGATCGCCAAAGCAGCGGGAGTGAAGAAGCAACTCTTACTCGGACACTATTCGGCACGCTATGATGACCTTGATCCACTCTTGCACGAAGCCCGGGAGGTATTTCCCGCATCGGTATTGAGCCAGGAGGGAATGGTGGTCGATTTTCACAATCCCTTTGGATAAGTAGCACCTCTTTCTGGACGCTCGCTCCATTAGCTTATTTATATTTGTTCTAAATAAGCGGATATGCGGATTGCGATAGGAGATACCAACGAATTGGACATAGCAGGGCTCAAGGCCATCTGTATGCAAGCAGACCCCAGTGCCGAGCTCACAGTCTATTCGAGATGTTCTGAATTGATCCGATCTTCTCACAGCCCACACGTCATCTTGGTCGATTTCACGGCTGAAGGATATGGTCTTGAATCACTGCAGAAGTTGCGCTCCAAATTTCCACATACCGCCATTCTAGCGATTACAGCCATACAGTCGGCCAATACGATTTTCAGTGCCATACGGAGTGGGATCAATGGCTATGTCAAGAAGGACTGTTCGGTCAATGAGATCAAAGAATCGATCCTATTCACTGCGCAAGGAAAGGAGTTCTATTGTGGAGACATCCTCAGACTCTTGGACGCAGAAGGGATGGACCTGCTGAGCATCGATAGGGATTCATTGGACTGTGCACCTTTGCTTTTGACGGAGCGAGAGGCTGAGATCCTCAAGTATATCGCAGTCGGTCATACCAATTCGGAGATTGCCGAAATGCTCTTCTTGAGCAGCCATACGGTCAACACCCATCGCAAGAACATCCTCAATAAGATCGGGGTCAACAATACCGCAGCGGCTGTTCTCTATGCCGTCAAAGAAGGAATCGTGGATCCCGAGCGATTCGAGTTCGGCAGGAATTAGAAAGAGGCTTCTACCTCCAAGGTCTGCAGTTCCAGGAGGATACCTAGACTGTTGTTGAGCACGTGAAGTAGGATAGGGACCAGCAGCGAACCGCTGAACATCCGGGCATAGCCCAATAGTACCCCCATAGGAATGATGATGGCCTTGACGGCCCAAGAGTATTGCAGATGGATCAGTGCGAATACGATGGCGATGACCCACACCGTGCCATGTCCTCCGAGCTTGCTCCGTTCCAGACCTTTATAGGCAAAGCCCCTGAATAGGACCTCCTCAAAGACGGGAGCTACAATGCCGATGGATAGGATCAGCAAGGGGATGTTCTGAGAATTGCTTACCAATTCATGCAGGAAGGG
>JABDLZ010000133.1 GCA_013001705.1 Flavobacteriales bacterium | reverse complement strand
AGTATACGGTACATGGACTCTTGCGGATAAAGATAGGCGACCCCTCGGGCCTCCGCAGCACTGCTGACAAACAAAAAGCACCTCCGATTCGAGATCAGAGGTGCTTTCAAAATGTGGGCCCACCAGGGCTTGAACCTGGGACCCCCTGATTATGAGTCAGGTGCTCTAACCAGCTGAGCTATGGGCCCGATTGTAATTGCAATGTCAAAAAGCAATTTCAATCTCAATACGTTGTTCATGGCCTTTTGGGCCGTTACCCATAGCGAAGCGCCTGTCCCGAGCGAAGTCGAGGGAAGCTATGGGCCCGATTGTAATTGCAATGTCAAAAAGCAATTTCAATCTCAATACGTTGTTCATGGCCATTTGGGCCGTTACTCATAGCGAAGCGCCTGTCCCGCGTTGTGTTGAGCTTGTCGAAACAAGCGAAGTCGAGGGAAGCTATGGCCCCCTGTGAAGGGTGTGCAAATGTATAGATTTGATGCCTTTCTGTTCACAAGAAATCTGCCTTGAATTGAAGCCTGTACAGCACAATCAATTGGACCTGATCATCTTCGATCTAGGTGGGGTCATTCTCAACATCGATTATGGCCTGACCCAAAAGGCCTTTGCTGCCCTGGGTCTAGCGGATACGGAGCAGAATTACTCCCAAGCCGCACAGAATGAACTCTTCGATGCCCTCGAGACAGGGCGTATCGATACAGCTACATTTCGTGATGGTCTTCGCCAGATGATGGGACATAGCCCGTCTGACCAGGCCCTGGATGATTCCTGGAATGCCCTCTTATTGGATCTCCCCCTCCATCGCTTGGAGTTCATCCACCGCGTTCATGAGCGCTATCGCACCTGTGTGCTCAGCAATACAAATGCGATCCACATAGCCGAATTCGAACGCAGGATCGAAGATGAGATCGGAATGCAGTACTTCCGCTCGGCCTTTGATGCGGTGTTCTATTCATCCGACATCGGCCAGCGCAAACCGGACAAAGAGGCTTTTCAATACGTGCTTGAGCATTTTGAAGTAGAAGCGCAGAAGGCGCTCTTCATCGATGATTCCGTGCAGCATGTACAGGCGGCAGAAGCCCTAGGGCTGCAGACCATCCATCTCAGACCTGGAGAGGAGATCCATGAGCGGGCTGCTTATTTGATCTCCTGACAGAGTTCTATCAACACTCCGCTGGAATCCTTGGGATGTACAAAGGCGATAAGCTTGTTGTCAGCACCGCGCTTGGGTTCTTCATTCAATAGTCGGAAACCTTCATCACGCAGGCGTTGCATCTCGCTATGGATGTCGTCCACTGCGAAGGCCACGTGATGGATACCTTCCCCTCTCTTGGCCAGGAATTTGGCGATGGGCCCATCTTCGGCTGTGGATTCGAGTAATTCGATCTTGTTGGCACCTACACGGAAAAAAGAAGTGGTCACGCTTTCGCTCTCCACCGATTCCCGCTTATAGGGACCTGTGCCGAACAGCCGGCTATAGATCTCTTCTGATTCCTGAAGGTTGTGTACCGCGATACCGAGATGTTCGATCTTCTGCATGACATGGATTTGTCAGGCAAAAGTAGACGCTTCCTCTCACCTTTTGGTGAAGGACTCCCCGAAGCGGTTGTCGTAGTTGATATAGTAGCGGCCTTTGTCCAGAGCTGCCACATTGACCTCTTTGGAGTAACCGCGCTTGACCAGACGACCGTACTCATCGAATATCTCATAGTGGGTCGAGCCACTGAATGCGATGGAGTTATTGATCTTGCTGCTGGTGATGGTCACCGGTGATTGTCCGGAGGCCTGATAGACGATCTCTTCCGAGTAGCGTCCCTTTCCTTTATTGCTGCGCTGAGCGATGCGGTAGATATTCCGTCCGGAGTGCGCATCCAATTGGAAGGCATAACGGTTGTTCTCCATACGGCCGGTGCCTTGCACTTCACCTACGGTCACCCATTTGTTCCATTTGAATTGCTGGATCTTATACGGGAGTTCACCCATCTCATTGCGGGTCTCCCAATGCAATACACCACTGTCATCCACTTTCATGCTGGTCACCTCATAGGTGCTCTGCGGTAGGACGGCATCGGCATTGAGTACTTTGGGACGGCAGTCATCGTGATGGATGATCTGTACGGTCACCGGATCACCGATATCCAATCCGAGGATGTGCAGATCGATGATGAAAGCGCTGGAATTGATCTCATCGGAAGTGATCTCTCCATTGACCTGGACTTCGTAGACACAGAATCCCACGCCTTTAGGTCCGGTCGGATTCTTCACGTAGAGATCCTTGCCTTGGTAGAAACCATCTATCACAATGGCCTCTGCATGCATCGATGTGCTAGCCAGTAGCACGAAGAGCAGTAGTATGGTGGCAGTCCTTTTCATTTTCATGATCGGTTTAATGGCTTGGATCATTGGGCCAAGGCTAGGCCGTTACTTCCTTTCAATGTTTTTGCACAGTACAACATCCGTTCGATATCCGCTTGTGTGAATTCGCCCATGGGGTCACTCTGTAGGACCACATTGCTTCCTACTCCTGCTAATACGGCTGCGAAGTGAAATTGTTCCATTGTACCATCGGGAAGGCTCTTTTTGAGTAGGAGACTCTGCTCATCTTCGGCCAGTATCTCGTTCTGCCACATCAGGTCATCGGAGAGCTGTCCGCGTATGTCTTTCAGGCTGGTAGGTTCTTCTCGGATAAGCATCTGAAAACGCTTACCCACGCGGATGTTGAGATATCCGGTGACATCATCGAATTCGACCTGAGCATCCACACCTGAGCCGCTCTTATCCGGGACCATCATCTCGGAGAAGGGTCCGTGTGCCGATAGGTCCAATGTAGTCAGTCCCTTTACGGGTTTTGGGGCTTCTTCGGCCACAACTTCTTCACTTACCTGCTCCTTCTCAGAGGAAGTGCCACAGGCAAATAAGGTCAGAAAGGCGAGAATGGCAATAGTCGATCTCATCATGGGTTGTTTTACCATGATGTTTGTACTCGAAAGGGACGAAAAGGTTACATCGGACTATGAGAATACCCTTGGTCCCTGAGCTTGGAGATACAAGGACCTACCTGACCAACGTGAAGTAGCCTTTGAAGGCCTCATTGTTGGCCGGATTCTGGATCACGTAGTAATAGGTCCCCTCAGGTAGACCATCCATATCCCAGTTATTGGTGTAGTTCTTCCGCTCGAAGACCACATTTCCCCAACGATTATAGACGAATACCAATGGGTCATCGAATTTGTCGATGGCTTCGATGTAGAAGAAGTCATTCTCCCCATCGCCATTGGGCGTGAAGACATTGAAGGTCTCTATGATACAAGGTTCTTCCAGCACATAGGCACTACCTATGGACAGCATGCTCGGGCAGATATCGCTGGTCACCACCACTGAATAATCACCTCCGATGGCCGCTTCTTGCACCTGGCCAAAGCCAAGCGTGTAGAGCGTCCCAGCAGAATCCACACTCCACAGATAGCTGACCGGGATATCGAAAGGCTGGTCCACTACAGAAATCGGATTGCCCTCACCGATACATATCTCTATACTATCCGGGTCGATGGTGGCATCTGGATAAGGAGGGAAGAATACCTCAACGGTCTCCTCGGTCTGGCAGAAGAAGTCCGAATAGGTGAAGGTGTAATCTCCTGCCGATAAGGCCACGGCATCCCCGTTGATGTCGGCCGGAAGGAAGATGATGCTATCAGAAGGGCTGTAGGTCCATACTCCACCCTGCAGGCTGGAGAAGACCTGTAGTTCTGTGGTCAAGTCACAGGCAGGACTGGTCGCAGCGACCGAACTGGGTTCGATTACCGTTAGAACGACCGTTGTGTCATAGGAGCATTCGAAATCATCGGTCACATGGAAGGTGTAGCTGTATTGCCCCAGTGCAGGCGGCTCTACCACGATCAAGGTATCGTTGGAAAGGTCGGGATTGATGGTAGGCTCATCTTCCCAGTAGCCATCTACCATGATGGGTTGATAGTTCTCTACCGTAGGGTCGATAGACGGATTGAATTGCACACCCCATGAGAATATGTAGCCATTATCCGCCCCGATATTATCGGTCACGGTGATGGTCCATTCCCCGTTGATGGGGCATCCGATGAGGTCGGTCAGTGGCTGATCCGGCTCATAGTTCCCTTCCGGGACCTGACTATCTGTATACGTACCAGGGCCATCTCCACTCACGAATTCTATTCCACCCACACAGCCTTCGTCCAGACCGCCTACGGCATCGGCTGTCCAGCAGTATTCGTAGCCTTCACCCGGAGTGATCACCGAGCTTTGACCGTCTACTCCTCCAGTAGCCCAAGGCACACCGAGGTTGCAGGACCCACCGGCCTGGCCTTGGAGTAATATGGTAGTACCGTTGGGACAGGTCAATTCGATATCCAGATCGCCTAGATAGGAGTGCTCCAGTGTAGCGCACACGGCTACGATGTCATCGGGATTCTCCACGGTGGATCCTACCGGAAAATCATCGATGGTGATGGTGGTCTCATAGGAGACCCCACTTCCATCCGGTAAGAAGGTCTGTCCGGCCAGAAATCCCCCACCGATAAATGCCGACTGGATCGGCAATACACCGAAACTCGTAGAGCTATCCTGAGCGACCCCTCCGATCAATGTGGCCGAGCTACCTAGACAGATCGTGTCATTGGATTGGCTCAGAAGACCTGCAAAACTGGGAGTGGTGGAGACCCTCACCTTCAATTCGAATCGCTGTCTGAATCCTTCTGGGTCGGTCACATAGAGTTCTATCGGATATCCGAATTGCTCGGTGTAGGTATTGGTCACGGTAGTCAGGCCATATCCTTCCAACTCGGTACCATCTCCTAGGTCCCACTCGAAAAAGCAGTTCTCATTGGTCTGCTCATAGCCGCTTCCGTCCGAGTAGGGAAAATCTCCATCGGCCACTATGGTGATGGTCTCACCTTGGCAGATATCGATGTATCCAAAATCATCCACTTCGCTCGGAGAGGATGTGAAATTCATGGAATAGGGTTGCCAAAAATTCCCACATCCGAGAGAGGCGGTGAATCCTGGTGCTCCCGGACTGGATGCGCTGGATTCGAAGAGAATGGTCAGGCAGCCTGAAAGATTGTCCAAGGTGGCATTGAGAAAGACCACGGGTAGGGCGTTGAAATCATGCAGCCCGTTGTTGTAGACTCCGAGTATGGGAGAGCTGGTATCCGGTCCATCGAAGATGGTGAGTGCATCCCCACTGGGAATATCGAAGAGATCACCAGCCGTCTCGGTATCAATTAGGAAGGTCGCTGCATTTCCTCCGGCCCCAGGGCAGAAGGTCATGCTGAAGGATTCTCCCGGGCCATAGTTCCCAGCTCCTCCGGCATCGGCCAATGTGGTGGCAATGCTGCAATCCAATTCCACCTCACCTCCATCGGAGATGAGATAATCCTGTGCACTCGTGTGAAGAGCTCCTATGGTCAGGCATAGACAGGCTAGTACTAGATTCTTCATTTCTTCAAGGATTGATAGTAGGCGTTGAATTCTTGTATGAATTGCTTCATGGATTTGACGACCAACATCTGCTGGTGCCCTTCGATCTTCAGGTAGGCGCCCTCTCGATGGTAGCTATCCAGCTCCATGGTGAATCCGTGGAAGGATTCCGGGTCGATGGACACGGTCTCCAGATCGATGAGATAGGGAACCTTCTCTTCAGCCATTGCCATGATCTGGAAAGAGTGGTCCAAGTAATAGTTCCAATAGATGATGCGATCATCACTCATCTTCTCGAGTTGTTCTTGAGAGAATCGCTCGTTCAATCGGGGGTCGGGACTCACTTCTTGCCCGTACATCAGAACGGTCGCAAGTAGGAATGAGATGGTGTAGAACAACTTCATCAGCTAATTCATTTGGGACTCCGAAACTAACAAATAGCAAGCATGACCGAGTGTGAGTGGCGTGCACTCTATGGTCGATCCTTGGGATTCTTGGAGGAGTGATCGGTACATGTGAGCGATCCACAGGAGATAATATGCTGCAAATAGCAGAGTATAGTGCAGGTTGACAAGGCTTGCTTACCTACTTTTGCCGGCCAATGGAGCACATACGTAATTTCTGCATCATCGCCCATATCGACCATGGGAAAAGCACCTTGGCCGATCG
>JABDLZ010000132.1 GCA_013001705.1 Flavobacteriales bacterium | reverse complement strand
GCCCCAGCAGGTGGAGTATATATTCCGGTCTCCGGGTCGAAATCGGGTGTATTGAATATCTTCTCTTCACTCCAAGGGCTCACAGCTTGTGAACCCTCCTGACAGCTCACCCTCACCCTCCAGCGATAGCGGATATTGGGGTCCACATCAGGTCTATTGAATTTGACGGGCCATTTGAAGAAGTCTTGCCCGGGTTTCACACGATTGTTGATGCTGCTGACCGGACCATCAACTATCGGAGTATTGGTCGAGAGATCCCTGATAGGCCAGAATTCAATATCCAGTGCGGCATTATCTTGAGCGGTGTATTTCACTTGAGGACTGTCCTTGTAGAATTTGACCTGTACCCGATCGATCACTCCATTCGGATATGGGACCGGTTGTAAGGATTTGGTCAGATCGACCGGAGCGCTTGCGAACACTTCGCACGGATCACTTGTTCCCGTCAAGCAGAAGTTGGTAGTCTCTGTAGAAGCGAACGTGCCACCACTGGCCAAGATATTTCCGAGGTCATCAACAAGCGTATATGACCCTTGTCCGTACTCACAACACATACCATCCCCATAGGAATCATTGATCACGAAGTCGTAGCATCCATCAGGCAAGCAGATATATTCATCTGGCTGAGGATATTCTCCACTCAGAAGCTCAGTGTCATACGGTCCACCTGATATTACAACGGAGCCGTTGTCATCTTGGATCTCCCATGTAGTCTCTCCTCCCCAGCGATCTGTGATGATGCTCAAGGTAAGGTCATTGGTACAGGGTACGGGGCACGGTGCGCAGTCAGCTCCTCCACAATCCACACCGGTCTCATCTTCATCCTGCACTCCATTGGTGCAGTGGTCTGGGAGTCCGGGTCCACAGACATTCTGTGCATTATTGACGAGGGATGAGAAATTGGCAGCTACGTAGTTCTCCATGCGTACGGATTGTCCATTGGAGAACATGTACATGCACGCATCATCGGTATAGTCCATATAGCTCATGTGCATATCGGTCGATCCACAGGAGGCAGAACCGTTGGACGGGCAACCATAATATGGAGAATCAGAATCCGGAGTATCACCCACACCATCGTCCGATCCACATCCGCCACCCCAAACATGATTCAGGTTCAGATAGTGTCCGAGTTCATGGGTCAGGGTCCGTCCTAGGTCATAAGGAGCACCTGGAGCTGTACCAGAACAGCCGGTACCACTTCCGAAAGCGTTATTGTCCACAACCACGCCATCTCCATTTCCAGCACCTCCTAGTGGAGAGTACCCAAGGAAGTTGATGTTCCTGACAAAGACATTGACATAACCCGCCCAATTGGCATCGAAATCGCCCGAAGTCTGATTGATCGTCACTGCGGGTTCACCTTCGACCAGACCGTATCCACTGGGGTGATTGCTGGTAGCCAAGCAGAATTCCAAACAGGTCTCTCCATTTGAGGTTCCTGGGAAATAAGAAGAAGCCGAATTGTTCCAATTCGATATATCAGCATTCATTCCTTGATAGTCATCGTTCAAAATCTGCACCTGATTCTGAGCTTGTGCGAGCAGACAGGCAGCATCCGGATTGCTTACACCTTGGAAATGGATTGCAATCGGAAGTACGACCGGATCAGCACATAGGGCCGAGCGATCAGTGGTCAGCTGGCTCACTTGAAAGAGTGACTGACGCAAATCATGCGCAGCCTTGTAGGCTGGATCGGAGAGCAAGTCCTGCATATGGGTCTCCATAGCACAGGTCCGTTGCGCATTCATGGAGACTTGAGACAATAGGATAACGAGGGCGAGAGAAGTCGCCTGAGATAGTAGTCTATACATGTTCAATGGAAGGATAATTCGAGAATTTACAAAAATCAGCATGCAAGGTAAGTCAAATACAGGCTTCTGACTATCAGGCATTTTCCACGATCTAGATTGCTCCACAATGCCTTGTTCTTATCATTCAGGAATCCACGCGAAGCACATGCTGTTTCTTGAGAGATTCAATATTTAATAAGAACTTACATCCATTCGTCTTCAATGACTGTTAAGCGAGGCATCGATAGACTGAATAAATACTTGAACACATGAGGTATATCCACCTTATTTCCTGCGTATTATGCCTAGTCGCAATTGATTTGATGATTGCTCAGGAGAGTCCATACTGCGTACCAGAACGATTTGGTAATCAGTACATCTATGCTGAAGAAGATGTCGTGGTGCAATCCGATATAGAATATGGTCTCTCCCAGACCGTGGATGGAATATGGGAGCCCCAACTCATGGATATATACACGGTGGACCCCGTTCTGGACAGCTTGGATAAGCGCCCATTGGTCATCGTATTGCACGGTGGTGGATTCAAGACTGGGGATAAGACTGATTATCTGGTCGTGGAGTCCATGCTCGCCCTTGCGCGCAGCGGATACACGGCCGCTACTTTCAATTACCGGCTAGGATACGATGAACCGTCCGGTCCATGCTCTGCCGACCCGGATGACATACGTAGAGCGGCCTATCGTGCTCTTCAGGACTGTCATGCAGCCATGCGCTTCCTCTTCCATCATCAGGACACATATGAGATAGATACTTCATTTGTCTTTGCCGGTGGTGTGAGCGCAGGTGGCACGCTTGCCTCATTGCTCCATTACGGCACGCCAGAGTATTTCAATGAATTCTTCCCTTCCCTACCCTTGGAACTAGGGCCTTTGAATACCACTGGAAACGATCTGGATGATGAATTCCATATCGATGGGTTGATCATGGCCTGGGGTTCTTTCCCTCCGTTCTTGGATATCACATCGGATAATGTCATACCCATTGTCACCTATCATGGAGCCAACGATAGTGTGGTACCTATTGGCAACGGCACATTCAACAACTGTCCGGATTATCCACTCACTGTAGGACCTGATGTCTATATCCCTGACGTAGACGCAGCCGGAGGAGCCTGCTACGACTATAACCGTAGCCCAGATGGCGAGCACAACATCAGCATGTACGGTGAGTTCTACATCAAGAATCGCACGATGTGTTTCATGAAGTCCATCATGTGTAACAGTTGTGAGAGCAGCCAACAAGAAGAAGGAGATCCCACTTGCCCTGAATTGGGTGTAGGACTCAGTGAGAATGATCAGGAGAACACGAGACTGAGGGTGGTCCCGAATCCTATCGAAGGACGTACGGTCTGTTTGGAAGGACAAGGAATCACTGGTCCACTAACGGTAGAGATATACGACTCCAATGGAAGAAGTACCGACTCCCCTGCCCGTATCGACCTGAGTTCAGGAAATCATTGCCTGGAGATAGAAGGCCTGCGAAGCGGCATCTATCACTTGAAGGTCATATCTACGGACGGTGATGTACAGACCTTGGATTTCCTTATCCGGTAACACTGACCCGCACTGAAACATCGACCTCCTCATTCTTCACATGAATGATGTAGGTACCCGCAGGAAGATCGGAAAGATCCAATCGGGTCTGGTCTATTCCCTGAATGGATCGGAAAAGGAGCATTCTCCCACTGATATCTGTAAGTTCGATATCGGTCTGATAGCCCTTGTTCTGTAGCAGTTCCAGATTCACATATGAATCGGTCGGGTTGGGATAGACGCGTAGATGGTCCTTGAAATTCTCTGCCACGGACGAAGGAGTCTGTACCGGGATATCTTCAAGAATGACGATAGCGTAAGGAGGAATCTCCAGTGAGTTTGCACCGGTCTCCCCTTCATCGGTCTGGATGAACGATGTATTCCATCCCTGATCGATATGGGTGGTCAGATGTTCCGGGGCCACATAGTGTATCGAGTAACGTGTATCTCCCTGGAAAGAGGCCATACCATCTAGGTCTAGCGTCAAGGGTTCATCCCTCAGATTGACGATAAGAGCTTTATCATCTTCACCATTCTTATAGAGCCAACCGTGGGCATCCAAGGTATTCATCGTGGTGACTGCTCCGGTGTGGTCCGCATACTCCAATACGTTGTGAAGCGGCAGCATATCACCCACAGGCAGGTCTGGCGTCCAATTACCTAGCGGGTCGATATCGATAAGTTCTTCTGGAGCGATAAGTAATCGCTGAATACTATCAGCGTCATTCATCAGGTGAATGATCTCCTTCATGGCCAATCCAGCTCCAGTCAGTAATCGGTCTTCGGTCATAGCCGCTTCACGCTCTGCACCATAGAATAGGTGCATGGCTATCTTGGAGATATCCATTCCGAAAGCATTATTGGTCCAAGGATCATCCATTTCGGACCGATAGGTCAGAAACCTATCCATGATCGTGAAAATGTTCAAAGCATGCAGCCAGTCTGCACTGTCATATACGAAGTCCTCATCTTGCCACGAGGAGAAAGCCGCATCACACTTCTCAGAATAATCGTAGGCATTGAATTCTGTGATCCAGAGCTCTATTTCCGAATCGCTGAAAGCGACCAGATTCTTCTGAAAGGTCAAGCGGTCCAGATGGGCTTGGATATAATGT
>JABDLZ010000131.1 GCA_013001705.1 Flavobacteriales bacterium | reverse complement strand
GCCCTTGATGAATCGGAATTCCCGATTCTCTCCCAGGATCTCACTCCCTACAATATCACTGGGCATGAGGTCTGGAGTGAACTGAATACGATTGAAGGATAATCCGAGTGCATCGGCCACGGTGTGGATCAAGAGGGTCTTGGCCAGTCCCGGCACACCTACCAGCAATGCGTGTCCTTTACTGAAGATGGCATTGATCAGCAGTTCGACCACTTCTTGCTGGCCGATGATGACTTTACTGATCTCTCCATGCAGCTGTTTCTGCTTCTCTACGAAGAGGTCTATCGCCTGGGCTTCTGTCATGCTGGATGTATCGGACATAGGATTCTGGATATGAGGCTCGAATGTATCGCTTTATCTGTTCTTGGTCCAGTCGTTCTCGAATTCACACTGACCCATCTCATCATCTACTCGGATGAAGGTGCTCTGGATGCGGTCCTGCAACCAATCAGAGACCGCCCTATCCGTAAAACTGCTCCGTGTCATCTCCTGTAGCAATTGATAGTCTTCTACTACATTGGCCTTGTGAGCATCTGAGCGATATCTCAATTTGACCAGCCGGTAGGCCTTGTCAGCTTGCAGGCTCTGCATGAGCACAGGATCTGAGATCTGACCGACCTCCAATTTGTCAATGACCAGGAACAATTGCGGATCGACTTCTGCCATGGGAAAACGGATACTCCCTGTATTGGGATTGATGATGATCCCATTGTTATTCCGCGTACCCTCGTCATCGGAGTATTTCAATGCAGCTGCTTCAAAGCTGAGACTATCTGCTGCGATCAATTCCCTGACCTCGACCAACTTTTCCTTGGCAGCCGTGAGATCTGCACTGGATATACGCGGTTTTATAAGGATATGGCGGGCGTTGAAGAATTCTCCTTTGCGCTCGATCATCTGCATGATGTGATACCCGAATTCGGTCTTGAATACCCGCGATACCTCACCTTCATCCAGATTATAGGCGATCTGTTCGAATTCACTGACCATCTGGCCTCTCCCGACCAGACCGAGCTCACCCCCTCTGGTAGCCGAGCCAGGGTCTTCGGAATAAAGCACCGCCAAGGTGGCGAAATCTTTTCCTTCCAGAACTTCTTGACGGAACCCTTCCAGTCTATCCTTCACCTCTTGAATAGCAGACGCGCTGGGTTTGGGTTTGATCAGTATCTGGCTGATCTCCACTTCGGATTCTATCAGTGGAATGCTATCCTCAGGAATGGAATTGTAGAATTCTTCCACATCGGCCGGGGTGACGGTGATATCGGCCACGATATTCTGCTGCATGTTCTGCACGAGCATCTGTTCCTCTATGGCCTGATAGAATTCCTGCCTGATCTCTGCTACGCTCTTCCCGTAGAACTCCTCCAGTTTCTCAGTGCCTCCCAATTGTTGGGAGAACATGGAGATACGTCTGTCCAATTCACCCTGTACGCGGTCCTCGGTCACTTCTATACTATCCACCTTGGCCTGATGTAGGAGAAGTTTCTCATAGAGCAGCGCTTCATATACCCTGCAGGTGAGATCGCCCTGTATTACCGTACCCGAGGACAAGAGCTGACCTTTTTGCGACTCGACATCGCTCAGAAGGATGATCTCATTTCCCACTACGCCAACGATCTCATCTACTACCTGGTAGTCTTCTTGTGCAGAGAGCATTCCTGTAAGGCACAAGAGGCTGATGATGTACATTCCTTTCTTCATTCTTTGATCTCTATTTGTCCGGACTCGAGTGCCTCTTTGAATAAGTTGTCCCGCATATCCTCTAGAAGTTCGCTCTTGCGTGAGTTCAGTATGATACTCCTGATACGCTCTCTTTCCAATTCGAATGGAGATTCACTGTCTTTGACTTTGAACTCCCGTATGTAAAGTAGATAACGCTTCCCATCGTCTGATTTGTCGAAGTTGCTCTTGATCTTTACTTTTTCTTCGAGATAGGTGAAATTGATGGGAATGATCTCCAAGAGTTGAGGTACGACCATCCAGTTCTCCGGATCATCCTTGAAATAGAGGCCATGTTCTTCTACATACTCTGCTACTGCGAGACTATCAGACTCATCATACTCCATGAATCTACGTGCGATACGGTCGATCCCCTTCAGATCTTCCGGAGCGACCATGTAACGGGCCCTAGCTACATAGTCCTTGAGTAGGAAATTCTGCTTGTTCTCTTCATAGAATTCCAGCATCTCTGCTTCAGTGACATGGGTATCCAATTTCTCATTGACCAATTGTTGCTCGTACTCATAGATGATAAGATCATTCAGATATCGCTCTACCTTTTTCTGGAATCTAGGATCCTCTTTATTCAGATTGAATTCGGCTTTTTGGAGCAGGACTTTTTCACGGATCCATGCATTGACAAAGACTTTGGCCCTTTTCAAGCTATCATCAGATGAAGCAGTAGGTGGAATATTCTCTACCAATCGCTCTCTGCTGAGGTAGTGGTCATAGACCCTGGCGATATAATCCGTCTCTTCTCTATCTGCTTCGCATGACAGCAATACCGTCAGGCCTAGGAGCAGGACCAGAAGAAAGGGATGGAATCTCATAGGTAGGTATCAGGCGATCACTTGACGGAATAAAGAACGTCCTTATCTACCTTGACTGTATACCGTCCACGTAATTCCTCGATCCACTCTTTCTCCAGCTGATTCTGATAGGCAGCTGTGACCAATCCCTTGATCTTGTCGAAAGGGCGTGGTGAAGGTGGCAGGACTTCTTTGACCTGCATGAACACCCATTGATCATCGATCTCATGGATATCGGAAATTCCTTTTTCGAATTCTATCAATCCCGCGATCGTGCCTTCATCTGCCTCGTATTTTCCGGAGGTGATGGTCAGATCCAATTGCGACTCGGAGTTCACGGTCTTCTCGATCTCGTCATTGGGGTCACCTGAGAGGATCATTTCCCGCACTCTTTCGGCAGTCGCTTTATCCTTACATCGGAAGATGGTGCCTTCTACACGCTCATCGTACATGAAGTCCTCTTTGTGATCCTCATAGTATTGCTTGAGACCGGTAGTGTCCCTAACGGCCTTGGTCCATACCTTCTGGTCGGTCAATTCGAAGAGCAGGATTCCATCTCTGTATTCCTTCATCAGTGCCCTGAAGTCTGGATACTTCTGCTCGAGTTTGGAGTCCTCATAGTCGATCAGACTCTTCTGTTTGAAAAGGTCGTACTTGTCAGCAACGTACTTCCTAAGGTCTGTCTCCCTTGATCTCCCCTGAGAGGCCCTGAGATAGTAGATGAAATCGTCCTGAGTGTACTTCTTGTCCCCGATCTGGAACAGCCAAGCCGTCATTTTGCTGGTATCTCCTGGTCTCCAGCTTCCCTTAAGTAAAGTAGAATCGGCCAGTGCCTGCACAGGATCTAGATTCTTGACCTTCTCCTTGAATCCGTACTCGTCTTTGACTTTCTTGACAAAGGACCGTGTACTCATCTGTGAACGAACGTCCTTGTTGATGCGCTGTTTGAGGTTGCGCTCCATATCGTCATACGACTCTATACCCTTTCGCTCCAATCGCTTGACGATATGCCAACCATAACTGGTGCGGAATGGACGGCTAAAATCCCCATCGTTTTCCAAACTGAAGGCCGTATCCTCGAACTCCTGCACCATTTTCCCCGTGCCGAACCAGGGGAGTTCTCCCCCATTCCTGCTGCTGGATTTATCATCGGAGTGTTGACGGGCCAATTGGTCGAAATCCGTTCCGGACTCCAATTCGTCATAGATGTCCTCGATCTTGGCCTTGGCCTTTTCAGTTGTAGCCTCATCGGCCGTCTGATCCACCTTGACCATGATATGGGCTACACGTATCTCACCTCGGGCCTCTCGCTTATCATGCACTTTAAGTATGTGATAGCCGAATCTGGAACGAACGATGTCCGAGATTTCTCCGACTTCTGTATTGTAAGCCGCATTCTCAAACGGATAGACCATCTGCAAAGAAGTGAAATAGCCCAATCGACCTTCATTGGACTGGGCGGAAGGATCCTGAGAGTAGGTCATGGCCGCATCGGAAAAGGTCATCTTACCATCGATGATCTTCTTACGTACGTCCTTGAGCGTATTGTAAGCCTTGAGCGTATCCTCAGGTGAAGCATCAGGCTTGGCGATCATGAGGATGTGACTTGCATCCACTTCTGTCTTGAGGCGCTCATACGCTTCTTTCAGCAACTGATCTGTCATCTCATTATCTACGAGATAGGGTCGGGCCAATTGCTTTCTATAACCAGCCAGTTCTGCTTTGAAATCCGGATTGGTATCCATCTGTAAGCGCTCGGCCTCTTTGACCTTGAGTTTGAAGTTGATGAACAATTCCACATATTCATCCAAGGCCTCTTCAGTGATGACCGAGTCCTTGTTGTTCTTCTTGTAGATATTCTCGAATTCCTCCTGGGTCACCTTTGTGTCATCGATGGTCATGATGACCGGAGATTCTTGAGCGGTGAGCATCACGCTTGATACGGTGAACACTACGGTTGCAAGAATATGGACGATCGATACTCTCATAATGAATTAGTCATTTTACGATTTGATTCGAATCTGCTCTGGCAACTTTCGTTCCAGATGCGCCTACCCGAAAAAAGGCGGACAAAAATAAGGATAGGGATCGATCAACGATAACTGTAATTCGGAGCTTCTCGAGTGATGGATACATCATGCGGATGCGACTCCTTGACTCCAGCATTGGTGATACGGATAAAGGTGGCTCTGCGAAGGTCATCCATATCCTTGGCACCGCAATAGCCCATACCGGCCCGCAGTCCACCGAGCATCTGATACATCACCTCAGCTAGGGACCCTTTGTATGGGACCCTTCCGGAGATTCCTTCAGGGACGAATTTGGAGATATCATCGGTGCTCTCTTGGAAGTAACGGTCTTTGGAGCCGCGCTGCATAGCCTCGATAGAACCCATGCCCCGATAGGATTTGAACTTTCTTCCTTCATAGATGATGGTCTCCCCCGGGGATTCCTCGACCCCTGCCAGCAATGAGCCGATCATTACCGATCCTGCCCCACCGGCCAAGGCCTTGACCACATCTCCAGAATATCTAACTCCTCCATCTGCGATGAGTGGAATGTCATACTCTTCCAATGCATCTGCTACTTCACACACTGCGGTGAGCTGAGGTACACCGACCCCTGCGATCACGCGAGTGGTACAGATAGAACCTGGACCGATTCCCACCTTGACCGCATCAGCACCTGCTTCTGCGAGGAAACGAGCGCCTTCGGCCGTAGCGACATTTCCTACGACCATATCCACACCCTTGAAGAGATCCTTACATTCTTTAAGCACCTCGACCACTCCTTTGGTATGCCCATGCGCTGTGTCGATGATAATGGCATCCACTCCAGCCTCAGCCAAGGCCGCTGCGCGTTGAATACTGTCAGATGTCACTCCGATGGCCGCTGCTACTCTGAGACGACCGAAATCATCCTTGCAACTATTGGGATGCTCCTTGACCTTGATGATATCCCTGAAGGTGATAAGACCCACCAGGTTGAAATCTTCATCGACCACAGGAAGTTTCTCGATCTTGTGTTCTTGAAGAATGTCCTCTGCTCTGCTGAGATCGATATCTGGGGAGACGGTGACCAGATTCTCACTGGTCATGATTTTAGAGATCGGGTGATCCTTTTGCTTTACAAACCTCAGATCCCTGTTGGTAACAATTCCTTTGAGCTTACCTTTTTCATCAACGACCGGAATACCTCCGATACTATGCTCTGACATCAAGCGCAGTGCATCTCCAGCTACGGAATCCACGGTCAAAGTGACCGGATCCTGGATCATACCGCTCTCAGAGCGCTTGACCTTGCGCACCTCGGCTGCCTGCTCTTCGATACTCATATTCTTATGTATCACACCGATACCGCCTTGCTGGGCCATAGCTATGGCCAGACTGCTCTCGGTGACTGTATCCATAGCAGCAGAGACCAAGGGAGAATTGAGTGTGATGTTGCGCGAGAATCGCGAGCGTGTGCTCACATCTTTAGGAAGAATCTCTGAGTACGCAGGTACGAGGAGGACGTCATCGTATGTCAGTCCTTCTTTATTGAATCTGGGGGAATTGGCCATGTTTAATGCAGTGTTAAACTTGGCGCCCAAATTTAGCATATAAACTATTCGCTTTCAGGAATCAAGACACTTATATTCCCATATCGTTCATAGAGTTGTCCGTCCCCTGTTGAAAAGCGTATATGATAGACATAGACGCCCTCTTGGACGTATCCATTGGCGTCCTCCGCTTTCCAGGGCCTATAGTAGTCATCGGTCTCATAGACCAATTGCCCCCATCGGTCATAGATCCTCATCGAGTAGCCATCCACCCGATCGAAATATCCAGCTACGGGAGCAAAGAAATCGTTGAGCCCATCGCCATTGGGAGTGATCGCATTGGGAATGAACATAAGAGGGTCAAGTGTCCCACAGATGACATTGGACCGACTGATCTGTGACTGACCATAGACATTGACACCCTCTACGGCCTCTACCAGATAACAATAGCTCCCATCGCGTAAGTAGTCCTGAAGCGAATCCACTCGGTCTACATAATAGAAGATGTTGGGTGGTACTACTCCCAATAAAGGCCCTACTTGACCATCGATCACCTGATATACGCGGTAGTTCAATACCTCTCCATTCCAGTTGACATATGGATTCCATGAGATATAGTTCTCCTGTTCTGCATTATCCACACTGATACGTGCTCTCACGTTGGTACAGGTATCAGAGACCGAAGGAATGTTTCCGCAGCTATCCACCACACTGACCCGATATTCATAGTTCCTATCAGCCGGTCGCACATCGAAATCGATGTACGATAGCTGATCGTCTGCATCGGCCATGGACTGATCCAGAGTGGCCAAGACTTCGAAACTATCACCGAAACGATCCAGTCGTTCAAATCGATAACTGGTGCTTTCTGCTGCAGGATCTATCAAGGCCTTGACCTCTATCGCTGAAGCACCTAAGACGTCCACATTAGAGAGGTAGGTGAACTCTGGGACTTCGGGATATGCAGTGAACACGGCTGTACGTGGTGAGAGAGATGGCTTATATCCATTGACCGACAGGGCTTTCACTACATAAGCGAAATCCACTTCCAAAGGAACCCCGGTATGTAGATAGCTGGTCACATCTCCTGGAACCGTATCTATCGCTTGCAAGGCGGTACCGTTGATACCCCCATAAATGACATAGCCTTCGACACCTCCTTCCCAATTCTCGTAGGCATTCCATTCGACACGTGTGGATTGGTCGCATTTGAAGAATTCGAGATCGAGGTTCAGCGTGTAATGAGGAACCCCATCATCCGCGCTGGTCTCATTCCCTCCGCAAGTATCTCTTGCCACTACCAGATAGCCTTGAGAGTTGATCACGATATTGCTGACCATGTCCATGGCACTCGTAATGGAAGGATCGTTGGTCAAGGCTATTTCTTCTTCGAGAACATTCAAGACCCGATAGCCTTGCACATCCCCTTCAGGGGATGGGAACCAGCAAATGACCGCTCGTTGTGCAGCGGTATCCACGGTGACAGTCTCGATCACTGGAGGAGTAGGCGGATTATTATCGAATAAGGGCGTGACCTCATCGCGCCACGTAGAGACTGTAGCACAGCCGAAATCATCTATCAATAGGATA
>JABDLZ010000130.1 GCA_013001705.1 Flavobacteriales bacterium | reverse complement strand
CCAGAACTTTTTGCGCACCTTTCTTCTCTGCTAGAATGGCCAGAACTCCGGTGCCACAT
Source organism: Flavobacteriales bacterium (assembly GCA_013001705.1). Taxonomy (NCBI): domain Bacteria; kingdom Pseudomonadati; phylum Bacteroidota; class Flavobacteriia; order Flavobacteriales; species Flavobacteriales bacterium. Next base: position 3,232 of record JABDLZ010000130.1, on the reverse strand, counting down.
CCCAGATCGATCACTTCTCGTCCTTCTAGGTCCATTTCCAAGAGCATCTGCATCATGAGAAGTGTAGTCGGATGATGGCCGGTCCCGAAGGACATCTGTGGCTGAATGATCAATTCGTAGGCATACTCAGGCATGGGCTCATGGAAGAGCGCCCGAATGACACAGTCTTCTGTGACCTCTACCGGATGATAGTCCTTCTCCCACTCGGCATTCCAATTGACATGAGGGATCTCTTGGTGCTGGTAACGGGTCGAGCAACCATCCAGGTCGGCCAAGAGGGAACGGATGGCACTTTCATCAAAATCCTGGGTGGGCGTATAGGCCTTCACTCCTTTCTCATACTCGACAAAACTCTCAAAGCCTTGATCGGCCAATAAGGCCACAACGATCTCCCGGAATGGGATCAGTGGTTCGACCTCGATATCGAGTTCGACATGATTCACGAGGCTGCTGTGAGAATATCCCTGAAGGAATCGAATTGCAATGATGCTCCTCCCACGAGTCCTCCATCTACATCGGGCATCGAGAACAATTCCTTGGCATTGGCCGGTTTGACGCTTCCACCATAGAGGATCCGCACCTGTTGGGCTCGTTGCTCATCGAATTGAAGTCCGATCAATTTACGGATGAATCCATGCATTTCCTGTGCCTGCTCGGCAGAGGCCGTACGTCCTGTTCCGATGGCCCACACCGGCTCGTAGGCGATGATCGAGGTCGAGATCGCCTTCTCATCCATCTGCTTCAATACCGCATCGATCTGCGTGGTGATACGGTCGAAATGCTTGCCCGACTCCCTCTCTTCTAGTGATTCCCCGCAGCAGATGATCGGCTGGACACCTGCATCTAGACAGGCTTTTACTTTTTGAGCTACAACATCATCGGTCTCACCGAATAGACTTCTTCGCTCGGAATGTCCAATGATGCAATGATCGACACGTATGGAGGCCAGCATGCCTGCCGACCATTCGCCAGTAAAGGCACCTGATGTCTCCTGATGGCAGTTCTGAGCTGCTAGGATCACCTCGCTGCTATTTGCAAATGAAAGCTGAGAAAGGTAGACAGCCGGAGGAGCGATGAGCATATCCACGACCTTGCTGTCATAATCCAGTTTGCTCAATTGATGAAAAAGCTGTCTGGCCTCATCAAAATCAAGATTCATCTTCCAATTCCCTGCTACTAGTTTCTTTCTCATACGTGCTTCTGCATTAAAGGATCATCTCAGCTGATACGAACTCTCGGGTCGATGATACCATAAAGGATATCCACTCCGATGTTGATCAGGACAAATATGCTGGATATCACGATCACCGAGCCGATGACCACTGGGAAATCCTCATTGACGAGGGCATTGTAGACCTGCAGTCCCAAGCCTTGCCATCCAAATACGAACTCGATGAAGACCGCTCCTGCCAGCAAAGAAGCAAACCAACCCGAGACGGCAGTCACTACCGGATTCAATGCATTTCTGAATGCATGACCAACGACCACTCTGGATTCCTTGAGTCCTTTGGCCCGGGCGGTGCGGATATAATCCTTGCTCAGTTCGTCCAGCATTGCATTGCGCATCAGTTGGATGATGATGGCCAAGGGACGGATGCCTAGAGTGATCATAGGAAGGATGATATTCCTCAAGGCCAATCGGGGGCCTTCGAACACATCTACTTCGTACAAGGAACCCGACTGATCCAGACCGGTACCGGGTAGAAGGATATGGGTCTCCCAAGCCGGCAGAAAGGAGGTGCCTACAAGGTATTGTAACAACGTCCCCAGACCCCATACCCCGACTCCGACCAAAAGCCCTTGGATCAGACGTTTAGCAAGCATTTTCCATGAACGATCTCCCTTGGCAAAAACATGGATACTGACATAGATGAGTCCAATCACCATCGGTATGAATGGGAGTCCGATGGTCTCATACCAGAGATAACCACCGATCCAGGAGATGATGATGGCCATGTAGAAAGAAGGTGCCGACATGCCTAACACTGCTATCACAAGACTCCCTTTGTCGAACAGGCTGTCTTTGCGAAGTGCGCTGATGACTCCTATGGTCAGACCAATGAGCAATGCGAATAGAATGGCTCCAGTGGCCAGAAGGAAGGTACCTGGGATAGCATCAGCAATGATCTCAGAGACCATACGCTTGCTCTTGTAGGATCTTCTCAGATAGGGAGCTTTCAGAGCGATCACATGATTCCCTAGACCCAAGGCCTGTCCCCCATACTTTATTTCGTCATAGTAGAAATAAGAAGATGGATCCGTTTGATGAAGGGATAGCGGTGAAAGGTCATTCAAATAGAGTAAATAGCGCTGAGTCAAAGGGAGATCCAGGCCGAGTTCCTTATTGACTGCTTCGATCGCTTCAGGAGTCGCACGTTGACCGAGCAACATACGGGCGGGGTCACCGGGTTTCAAGCTGAAGATGATGAAGACCAAGGTCACCACCCCCCATAGCACCGTCATCCCATACAGCAGTTTGCGTATGAGATAGCTGGTCACTGTGCTTGGATACGTTCCATGACTTCATCGACCTCCGGCACGGAGGCTGCGGACCACTTTTCCAGAATGGTGGCTCCATCGAGAAGGACCAAGCCAGGGTTTGAGCGCACCACGGTCTTGATGACCTTCTCATCGCCTTGGAAGTATGGGAAAGCCAGTTGATATTCATGCCGGAAATCCTCGATCTGTTCCATGGCCGATGCCGAAAGGCCGAATACTTCTACATTCTTACTCAGCAATTCTTCGGCCAAGGCAGAGACTTCTTCGATCGCATCATCTGAACTTTCCACATCGTAGGTCAGCACTAGGAGAACCGGCTTCTCAGATTCAAGGAATCTGTAAGATGCTTCATCACCATATTCATCCTGGAAGCTGAAATCGGTGATCGGGGGTTCGTAACCATCCTTGACTTTGCGGGCTGAGCCGGTGCGCTCTTTATCGATCGCCCACTCCTTTCTCTCCCACCATTTCTCATCCATGTATTCTTTGGAAGTGATGACCATCTCCTCTCCGGTATCCTGATTCACCATGGTATAGTCATAGACATATTCAGGGGCTGGAAGTCCCAGTTCTTCAGCACTCTTCATCTGCTCGAGGATATTCTCACCTACCGCATAAGGTCTATAGTCCCTGGTGGGCAGGTAAGCGTAGGAGTACCACATGAAGGCTACGGTAACGATGGCGACCATACCTGCGATCGGCCAATCAGGTCTTTGAGCACTTTGTTTTAGCA
>JABDLZ010000129.1 GCA_013001705.1 Flavobacteriales bacterium | reverse complement strand
TTCCGTGATGATGGCTGTGCTCTGTTCATCAACATCCCAGAGTGACATGATGATCGAGGGACAACCCGCATAGGCAAAACTATGTGCCAACGAGATGACTCCTTCCGAACTCTCCTGCTGACCGACTCCTGTCTGACATGCGGTGAGTACAGCGAGCTCTGCCTGCAGTTGCATGTCGTACAGCTCATAGGCATGCAGATATCCATCTTCACTGCTCGATTTACTCAATATCAATTTGGAATAGAGGGGAGATACATTGTTTATCTCAGTATGGGTACCCAGGTGGATCACCTCGTACTGCGCAGCATGTTGCTTGAACTCCGATTCATTGGCTTCTTCACCTACCTTGACCTCAGCTTGTAGCAGACCTCCGAGGGCATGTGCGGTCTTCACGGCAAATGGTTGTTGGATCTGATGAAGAAAGCCCTGGTCCACTTGGGACGAATCACTGACCGAGTTCAGATAGGCATCTTTCAACGCATCTTCAAAGCCTGGCGCCATGGCAAGAGCAAGTCTATCAGCACGCTTATCCAGACCTTTGAACTGTATGGATGTGGAGAGGGAAAGGAGATAGGATATAGTAAAGTCTTGAATCAATAGATGCTTTATATAGTCTTGAGGTCCAGGGTCTTGATCGAGAAGTATCTCGAAATTCAAAGTGTAGAGCTCATCGTCCGGTACGATCAGTAGTTCGTCTTTCTGGATGTGCTCGCGCATGGGTGCTATCAAGCGCTCATAGAGACGGTAGGCAGCTGCAGTATACCCTTCCATATCATGCTCAGTGACTCCTTTGTGGAGCATTTGGATGTCCCTCTTCAGATCGCCTTTGGGTACACGGGTAATGTGCGTTCCTTCATGATCGATCAGGGTGATGTAGATATGATCCTTGCTCAGTGCATATGCGATGATACTCTGGTCTGGAGTGATCAGGTCCAGCACGGACTGCATATCCAATGGTCGATCTCCATATCGAAGTTCGAAGTATCGGGGATGATCGGACTTCATCTGATCCAGAAGGGACACATATTCGGTCTCTAGATCGTTGAGTTCATCGGCTGCTTCGTGGTCCATTGATGTATCGGAGATGCGTTGAAGTAGAAAGTGCTCACGCTCCAGCAAGCTATCAGGTACCCCTGCAAAGGACATGCTCTGAATGGAGCTCAATCGGTCTTTCAGAATGATGGTCTTGTTGGATTCGGTCAACTGAAGGAGATCCTGAATGTCCGTATCATCTGGTGAGGATGTGTGCAGTTCATAGGCAATATCTAAAGCAGAGTCGAATACATCACGCTGTGCACCTAGCATCAGGAGTCGAGATTCTTCGTCCCGTAGTCCGGTCTGATTTGCCTTCAATACCTGGATGGCAGTCTGGAGATGATCAAGAGCCTTCTGATCCGAGCGGCTGCTATCTGGGGATTGTCTATGCGCTTGAGCATAAAGTAGAAGGGCTTCAGGAAGGAGATGGGGCAATGGGTCTCTCCGCTGTGTGACCATGTCCTGATCCTTCGGTAAACGATCAGAGAGGATCCCGATGGAGGACTCCAGTTCACTTATCGCCTCTTGATACCGCCATTCGGCCAGCAATGTGCGGGCTATCTCATTCCTGGCAGCCGCGACTTTCCGATTCTCTGATCCTACATTGACCGCGTAGATATCCCTGGCCTGTATGAAGTCTGCTCTTGCGTTTTCAGATTGCTGCAATCGCATCTTCATCTCACCGCGACTCATCAGGGCCTCAGCTACATTGGGGTCGGATGTCTCATCAGAAACGGCTTTGAAACCTTCCAGTGCAAGCGTATAGAGGGAGTCTGCTCCTTTGTATCGCTCGGTCAGGCTATATACCCGGGCCAGATCGCTCAGTGCATCGGCACTGTACTCGCTATGTATTCCATAGTTGGATATGCACTTATCCAAATAGCCTTTGATAAGTTCTTCTGCTTTCGGATAGTTCCCTTTGGATATCTCGATCTCAGCAAACTGGAGTTGGATGACGTGGAGTTTGGGGTCATCCGGCTCAAAGAGTGACGTGCGATCTTTCAGTGCCAATTCCAGATATCCTTTAGATGTCCCGTACTCACCCAAGGAGTGATACAAAGAGGCGAGATTGCCGTACGTACGTGACCTGACCATGGTCATCTCGTCTTTGAGAAAGGGGTCATCTGTTCGATGGATGACTAGATTGCTGAGACGTATATTCTCGTGATAGTATTCCTTGCTTTTGATCAGATTTCCCAGATCCTCGAACATCAAAGCCAGATTCCCGATGGTACTCGCTTTGCGAGAAAGAAGGATCAGATCATCAGATTCTCCGATATATTCCAAGGCCTTCAAATAGTTCTCTTCTGCATCCTTCGTCCTACCGAGATGCCAAGAGGCGACTGCCATACCATTAGCGCTCTCTGCCAGTTGCTGTCTGATCAGTGAGTCTCTAGGTTCTATCTCTTTGAAGATGTCATGTGCTTCTTTGAAGTATCCACCTGCCTTGCGATAATCCCCCAGCATAGCATGATCGAAACCCAGATAGGTACGTGCCCTACCTTTAAGATGTTGGGGAACATCGGATCGGTCAGCAAGCTCTTTGGCTATGGAATCCACTTGGAGACAGAGATCGGCCCTTCCGGTCTCATAGTGTATCCAGCTGAGGTCGCTATAGGCTGCTAGTAGGGCTTCTGGGTCGTTCTGAGACTTCACATGCTCTATGATCCGCTCGGCAGCCGCCACACCTTCATCCACTCCCTGGGTCTTCCAATATGCACGGGCATAGGGATAACAGTAAGTATAGAGGGTATCTTCCCAAACAGTGTCGGTGATATCATCCAGCTGCTCTTCGATCAAGGTCAGGACTTCTTCATAGCGTTCTAGCGAGTAGAGCGAGTCGATCAAGTCATGCCGTTGGGCGGTGTTGTCTTGAGAATGCAGTATAGAGTGCAAGAATACCAGGCACCCTAGAATGCCGAGGAAACGCGGGTTCATAGTTGGTCGAGCTTGGTGATCAATTCCTTGATTCTATCACCATAATACTCATTTTCATCTAGATCGAGGCGCTTCAAGGCATCAATTCTATCTACATAGAGGTAGTTGAGTGCCAGATACCATTGGGCTTTCTCGAACAAGGGGGAGCTCTTATCAGAGGCCAATGGAGAGAGATATGCTATCGCCTGCTCATGATCGTGGAGATTCATGTAGGCGCATCCGATGTAATACCTCAAGGTATCATTCTCATCACCATCCTCCAAAAGGTCCGACCATTTCGCCACGGCTTTTTGATAGGCTTCATTCTTATAGTCCACCATAGCATCTGTAAAGGCATATGCATCCGTAGTACCCATAGCGACTGGAAGTCCGGGGTCAGGGAAGAAATGGGTGCTGTAGAGCTCATAACGGGGGTTGGTATCATCCGTCAACCAGATCACTGAGGCTACCAACAGTGCAAGGCCAGCAGCAAGGGCCCACCAGACCTGAGGTCTGATCCTATTCGGCTCGGTCTTTTCTATATAGAGCACCTGCTCGGTATGCTCGTCTTGTATTGACTCGATGGTTCGCTGCATCCCTTCCAGTTCTATGGAGAGCACGCTCTCACGCATGGACTCCACTTCTTTGGCCAATTCGGCATCCACTCGGAGTCTTTTCTCGAATCGGTGTCGTTCTGCTTCATCTAGTCGGTCGAGCACATACGCTTCTATTTCTTCGAATTGTTTCTGATCCATTGTGTTATCCAAGTCTAGTTCCAACCTCTATCCGAGCTTCAATTTGTCTTTGTTCTCTCTTAATTTCATCATGCATCGGTACTTCATGGTCCGTATGCTTCCTACATCATGCCCGAGTTCAGCGGCTATGGAGGCGAGATCCTTCTTGTCATAGTAGAACATGTCGAGGATGCGTTTGCATTTCGAATCCAATGTGGCGTATACAAGTCTCAAATGATCCACTCGATCAGAGCTCTCTTGTATCTCGCTATCATCCGCTATGTTGTCCTTCACTTCGGGGTTCATCCGATGTACTTTCTTGAACTGTACCGACCGTAGTCTATCCAGCCATTTGAATTTTGCAATTCGGAAGACATAGGCTCCCAGATTCTCTTCGTCCTCTGGGTTGAAACGCCCTTGTTTCAGGTTGAGCCAAGTGGCCAACATGGCCTCTTGGAACATGTCCTGAGCATCTTCTGCCGATCCACTATTGGAGAGGATATAGTTTCTCACCTGCGGGAAATGAGAAGCATAGAACTGCTTCAATGTATCCGGGTCGTTCTGCACAAACCCTTGGATCAATCCTCCCACGCCTGCTTTATCCGTTTCTCTCCCTTGTGTCACCTGTAGTGTGTTGGTAGTTCGAGTATACTCATTAAATCCACAGATGGACAGCCGAGTAAACTGAGCGTACCACGCACGGTATCTTCCTTCTCATCTCTATATCGGATGAACTAGAAGGATGTGAACAAGGAAATAGGAAATTCAGAATGTAGGTCGCAGGGCAAGCCGGATCTCTTCATCTCTGCCATACACGTCCTCATAGAAATAGACCAGATCGGCATCAGCACTTGCTGTCGAGTAGGTGATCAGCACGGGAATGGGAGTCTCCAGGTCGAATCGGAATCGCTCTTCGGTCTGGCGTATAGAATCTATGTAGGCAGGAGTAACACCTTGATCGCTCAAGAGATATTCTGCCAAGCGAAAGGGGTTCTGTACCCGGATACATCCATGGCTGAAGGCACGCTGTTCTTTGACGAAGAGATTCTTGGAAGGGGTGTCATGGAGGTACACCCGGAATTGATTGGGAAAGAGGAATTTGACCCTCCCCAAGGAGTTGTTATCCCCAGGTCCTTGACGGACGATGTAAGGCATTTTTTCTTCGAAGTCGTTGAAATCGATAGCGCTCTCATCCACGGGTGTTCCTGACATCGTGAGTAGTTCCATGTTGTTCCTACGCAGATAGGACTCGTCCACTTTGAGTTTGGGAAGTATCTCATAATTGGAAATGGAGAAGGGGACGGTCCAGTCGGGATTGACTTCGATATATTCGATCATGTCCCTGAAGACAGGTGTGCTGGTACTCTTCTTGCCGACCATCACTTTGGTAGTCCAGCAGAGGGTATCTCCCTTGACCAAGCGCAGATCGAATCCTGCGATATTGACCAGTACATAGTTGCTGTCCAGGTCATGATGGATCCAACGGGCGCGTTCGAGATTGATCTTCAGCAGATCGACTTTTTCCTGAGCAGAGATGTTCATGGCTTCGACTGTACCCCTTCCGATCACCCCATCGGGATTCAGACCGTGTCTGATCTGGAAACGCTCGACTGCACGTTGCAGGATAGGGTCATAGTATTTCTCGTCTGATAGCGAGTCATCCAAATTGGACTTCAGGTCCATGAAGTCTCCTTCTACCCGCAGTCGTTCTCTGATGCTCGGAATATCCGAATAGGTGCCACCTGGTTCCAATTTTCGCTCAGTGATGCTGGTCACCTTCCAGGCACCACTATCATTCAACTGGGTATAATGCTCCAGCCCTTTCATCATGTAGTGATAGTACTGGGAAGGTGGCCTAAAGATCCCGATCAACGAGTCAGGACGGCCTGAAGCGAAGCTATCGAACATTCTAGGGAGGTCCGAGCCCATAAATGAACGTCTATCGTGAATGAGATTAGGGACGTGGGTCTTGGGGTCCAATCGCCCGCTGAGGAGATGATTGAAGTAGTGGATCAATCCATCGGTTATCAATATATCCAAGCTGGTAAGGATGTCGAAATCATCAGAAGCTTGACTGTCCAGATCTCGGATAGCTTCCAGATGATACTCATCGGGTTCCAGACCATCCTCGTACGCTTTTTCTAGTACTTCTATAGCCCTTTCTCGATCCAGACTGTCTTTCCAGAATAATTGTTGGGAATGTCTTTGATAGAGATCAGGTATGATGCTCGGGCTGGTGATCGTACGTCCTCTGAGTATTCCGCCATCTATCAGTCCCATCATATCGATGTATTGTTCGAGGAAGAATGCCGTAAGCGTACTATCCTGCTCTCGCTGCATACGTTCGTAGATCGCAGTGCTATCTACCAGTATCTCCTCCACGAATTCTTCGATAGGTTCTGGAGTCGAGCAGGAGAAGTAACAGAATAGGGTGAGGATGGCTGAGAGAAAGGTCAGGCGCATATTGCCTCAGCTTTGCGCGATGATCGAGGATCGGAAGGCGTAGTTCTCATCTCCGCCATAGATGAATAGCAGGCAGCCTTCTTTGATTTCTTCGATGACCTCTGTGTAATCCTCGAGGGGCAGGGCGGGGCAGCCCAGACTACGTCCGATACGGCCGTGCTGTGCGGCAAAATCCAAGCTGACGTAGTCGGCCTTATGGATGACGATAGCCCTTTCGCGGGCCTTGTGATTGATTCCGATCTCCAATCCATCGAGCCTGAGAGATAGACCGTGCTTTCCTTCATAGGTCTCGGCCGTACGGAAGAATCCTAAGCTGCTTTGATAGGAACCTACTTGATTGGAGAAGGAAGTCGCAAACTCGTTTCCGGAATTCCTCCCATGAGCTACCAGACTGGTGCGGGTCAATGTGGTGTCTCCCATATTGAGGATATACATCCGCTCGGTGTTGGAGCTTTTTGAATAGTCGATCACCACCAATGTTTCTTTGAGGTCGCCATATTTATCCGACATGGTGGCATAGCCATCTATGGCCTGTGTCAAGGCCTCATCAGAGAGACCATGTGTCAATATCTGTTCGTAAGCAGAGGGGAGGCCGGGGTTATGGTCTTCTGGAGCATTGGCAAATGAACTCAAGCCTATGAACAGCACTATTGCCAAGCAAGGTCGAATGATCGACCCTAATATCTTTTGTGTATCCCCCATGTACAACAAGTCGTGAATATATACGTAAATGGGCTTCTCTTGTTGTACTCTGCCTACCACAATTCGACAGATTCTTGTCAATTCTAGCTGGAAACAGCTTTCTGAGCCTTTAATAGTTGGTAGATATTGACCGAAGAGATGAAAACATTGGGTATGATGATGGGCCAATTGAGGTCGAGAAGCACTCCGTACACGATAAAGAGTACACAGCCCAAGGTGTTGAAGATGCGGAGTTTGATGATGTCCTTGAACATGAACGAGATGATGAGAAAGAAACTCGCACTGTATCCGACCAAATCCTGCCAATCCATGCGTCAATGATACATCTTCACATCAGATAAGCATACTTTTGGATGTATGAGCCTAGCTAGAACGGCCTATAGCCTGATCATAGTGATTGCAACAGTTGTGATCCTCATCTACCTTAAAGAGATATTGATCCCTTTCATACTGGCGGTCATCATCTGGTTCATCATACGCGAAGTGCAGACTCAGACCCGCAAATTGCACATCGGGGAGCGTAGGATTCCTCAATGGCTTTCTGGAGTGATCTCCTTCGTGCTGATCTTCGCAGTATTGGGCACAGTAGTCAACCTTCTCGTAGTCAATATCAAAGGCATCTCCACCGTGCTTCCCACCTACGAACAGAATCTCAGCAAGGTCATAGACACAATAGATTCAGAACTGGGAATAGACGTGCTCTATCAGGTGCGGGAATGGTCAGGGAGCTTTGACTTCACGGAGATCATTTCCATCGTGATCAACTCCATAACCACCTTGATCGGAAGTGCCTTCTTGATCCTCATCTATGTCATCTTCATGATGCTCGAGCAGCGGTTCTTCCGCTTGAAGTTCAGCTCACTATACTCCGAAGAAAAGAAGAGGGAACGGGCCAATAATATCCTCGATGAGATCGATCAGAGCTTGAGCCGCTATGTGGCCTTGAAGACCGTGGTCAGCCTCATTACGGGAGTGGCGAGCTATATAGCCATGGAGATCATAGGCGTGGATTTCGCCTTCTTCTGGGCATTCTTGATCTTCATCTTGAATTACATTCCCAACATAGGAAGTTTGATCGCGACCTTGTTCCCGACCTTGATAGCTGCTATACAATTCGGTGATCTCACTCCAGCACTCTATGTACTCATAGCTGTAGGTCTCATCCAAGTAGTGGTGGGGAATGTGCTTGAACCCCGTTTATTCGGGAATTCATTGAATATCAGTTCCCTGGTGGTGATCCTTTCCCTAGCATTCTGGGGCGCGATATGGGGAGTGGTAGGGATGATCCTGTCCGTTCCTATCACGGTCATGTTGATCCTCACCTTCGCTCAATTCGATGAGACACGAGGTATCTCTATCCTGCTATCCGACAAGGGGATGCTGGACCGGGACTGATCACCTTCTCAATTCGATATAGCCCTTGAATGTTCGCGGAGTATCTCCCTTCACCTCTAAGATGAAGTAATAGGTATCGTTCGGAAGGTCCTTGCCACCCATGTTCCGCCCGTCCCATTCATTGGTATAGTTGCGGGCCGAGTACACCTTTCTGCCCCATGTATTGAAGACCTGGAAGCTGTTCTCCGGAATAGACTCGATACCGATGATCCTATACAGGTCATTGTACCCATCGCCATTTGGAGAGAATGCAGTCGGGATCATGAATTCCCTCACATGGATGTTCACGTTATCCGTGGACGTTCCACAAACATCAGACTCCACAGTCCAAGTGAGAATGTTATTACCCAGACCAAGATTGGTTACCACACTGTATGCGGATGCACTGTCTATCACCTGTGCTGAACCTTCTGTGACCGTCCAGTATCCTTGACCATGACTCGGTACCCAAGCTTCTACCAGGGTCTCGAATGTGGCGTTGAGTGATTGGTCCAATCCTGCATTTGCAAGTACTGTGTTATCTACCGCCAATACAGTGGTCGTACAGGTGCTCTCATTGGTCCCATCGGATATGGTCCATGTCACAGTGGTGGTCTGATCGTGAGGGAAGGTCAGGTCGGTATGCTCCTCATTGCCGAAGCTGTTGGTGATTGTATAGCCGCAATTATCAGTCACCACAGGAAGTGGTAGGTCCAGAGTCAATCCGCAATGGGCGGTATCAGCGAGACATTCGATGATGGTCGGAGCTTCCGTATCTACGACTGTAATGATCGATGTACATGTGTTCTCCGCAAAGAAATCATTGTCGGGTACCCACGTCAATTCTGTATCTCCAATAGGCAGATAGATGCTGGTATCACTGGTCAGGTCGAAATTCTCTTCATGGATGGAGAATATCGGTCCGCTGAATTCCGGCACCAGGATATCTACCATCGCACCACATTCTCCCGGATCGGTACTCACGATGATCTCTTCATCACAGTGGATGACCGGATCTTCATCGGGTACAAGTGTGACCAGGGTCTGGCATTGAGCGCTCTGTCCGTTGTTCTCTACCGTCCAGGTGATCAAAGTCTCTCCGTAAGGATACATTCCAGAAGCATCTTCTTCACCCGTATAGTCGTTCTCCAAGAGGTATCCGGCACAATTCTCAACGACAACAGGTAAGGGAATAGTGATCATCACAGAGTCTGCGATCTGATCCGAATAGACGATGGTATCCGTAGGACAGGTCAGAACAGGAGCAATGCTGTCAATCACTTCGATCAAGGCGGTGCACGTATTACTGTTACCAGTTGCATCAGTGACTGTCAAGGTGACCTCGTTGGTCGCATTCACATGACTGCAATCGAAAGACTGTTGATCTAAATTCAGATCGAGCGCATCGCTAGTACAGTTGTCGGTCGATCCTGCATCTACCATGGCTGGTGTCAAGAGGGCCGCTCCGTTTTCATCCAGGTAGATGGTCAGGTCCTGGCACTGTGCCACAGGTGCCATGTCATCTTCAACAGAGACATGGAATGAACAAGTCTCTGAATTTCCACTTCCATCGGTCACGGTCAGCGCCACATCGAAGGGACCGGACATCACTTCTCCGGCTGCCGGACTCTGCGTCACGGTCAGTTCAGAGCTAGCGGTACAATTATCATCCACCTCGGCCAAGCCGGTATAATCCTCCACTTGGAAAGCACATGTCTCATTGAAGTTCCTCAATAGAGTGTCGGGACAAGTGATGGAAGGGGCTAAAATATCTAGGGCTGTCACATTGAATACGCACTGGCTCTCATTCCCGACTGCATCTATCACTTGGATGGTCACTACTTGGTCACCCGACTGACCGGGTCCAGGTGCAGGACTTTGGATCACGGTGATATCAGCTGCTGAGCTACAATTATCCGAGTAGATCAAACCTGTGGTGAAATCTGGCAGTACATACTGACATAGCGTATCGGTCGTGACAAACTGGTCGGATGGACAGTTGTCGATCACCGGATCGGTATCGTCTTCCAATGTCAGGGTAAAGCTGCATGACGTGGAATTGCCGCTGGCATCTGTCACTACATACAAGATGTCCTGTGTGGTGCCATGTCCTGAAAGAACGGTACCCGCAGTCGGAGTCTGTTGGATATCCAATAGATCGGAAGCCGTGCAGTTGTCTGTGCTATTGATGCTTTGAGAATAGTCTGGGATGACATACTCACAGTTCGTCCCTGTGCTTACGGTCATGTCTCCAGGGCAATCCAAGATGACTGGAGCAATAGAATCAAGCAATACTATCCAGAAGTTCATCGAACTGGATTGTCCATTCTGGTCACTCGCAAATAAGGTGATGAGATGCGGTGAGTCCTCCAACGCAAGTGCAGTACCCGGTACAGGGAACTGAGACAGATTCACGAATTCATCCGGTGTGCAATTATCCGACACTACTACCGAGTCCATATAGTTGGGTAGGATGTAAGTACATACATCACTGACCAGCATGGTATCATTCTCCAATTGCTCTGAGAATACCGGTGAGGTATTGTCCTGTATCTGGATGGTCTGGATGAATTCCATGGAATTTCCCTCTGCATCCGTTGCGACCCAGTGTACCCAATAGGTACCCTGGTCATTGAAGGATACATCGTCTGTGGTTGTGACGGTAACCGGTGTAGAGCAATCTGTGAAGACAGGTTCTGTAATGGTCGTATCACACTGGGCATTGATAGTCGTTGGTGTACCTGAAGCCACTTGTGGTGCGGTCTGATCGGTCACGGTCACGTTGAACTGGCAGCTTGCTGAGTTACCGGCATCATCTACCACTGTGTATTCCAGTGTCGTGGTTCCCATGGGGAATGGATCGCCAGAACTCAATCCTGTCAGGTCGGACTGAGAAGTTGTGGCGTTACAGTTATCTGTTCCCACTGGGATATTGTAGGTCACTATGGCCGTACAAGCGGTACCATCAGTAGGTACGTTGATATCAGAAGGGCAGGAGATGGCAGGAGCTATATCATCCTGTAAGGTCACTGTGAATGTGCAGCTAGCTGTATTCCCGTTCCCATCATTGGCAGTCAATGTCACTGTCTGGATGGTTCCATGACCTGAGAATATCGTTCCAGGTGATGGACTCTGACTGACGCTGATGGATGCACTGGAAGCACAATTATCGGTCGCGGTCAGTTCTCCGGTGAAATCACCCAAGATGTAATCGCAATCACTATTCAAGG
>JABDLZ010000128.1 GCA_013001705.1 Flavobacteriales bacterium | reverse complement strand
ATCGTACAGTGGGTCAGACTGCGATATTGACCCGTACGTGCGGCATAGGCATGCGCACAGGCCTCTACCGCTCTGAAATCGTTTCCTGTAGCGATCACCACAGCATCGATACCGTTCATGATGCCTTTATTATGCGTGGTCGCGCGATAAGGCTCGATCTCTGCAATACGCACGGCTTCTTCAAATTTCTTGGCAAAGACATCTGCCGTTAGATCGTTCCAGCCATTATATAGGTCATCGACAGGACAACCCACTTCTGCTCGAACCACACAATCAGGTGTATAGTTGGAGAGGATGCACATGATGACCATAAGGCTCTTCTTCTCATCTTCTGAGAATAGAGTAGAAGCAGCGGCCTCTTCCTTCCAGATCTTGGACCAGCGCTCCAGAATGCTATTGATGAAGTTGGCCCCCATGGCATCTTTGGTCTCGTAGATGCCTTTGAGCTGCATGTAGTCCTTTTCATCCAAAGTCTTGTCCACCAATTCGATATCGATGATACCTCCGCCACGCTGGCGCATATTGGCTGTGAGGTCATCGGTCTCTCGTAGGAGTTTATCCTTCACATCGTAAAAGAAGGTGCGCACTTTCTGCACATCGGTCGCCCAGGTGAAGTGCACATGACCGACCTTACGAGTGGAAAGCACCTCGGTCTTGAACCCGCCTCGCTGTGCCCAGTAACTGGCGGCTTTGGCGGCAGCAGCCACTACAGAACTTTCTTCTATGGCAAATGGGATGCAGTAGTCTTGGCCATTGATGACGAAGTTGGGTGCTACACCGAAAGGCATGTAATAATTGCTCAGCGTATTCTCGATGAACTCATCATGTAGCTTCTGAACTTTACTATCGCTATGCCAGTAGCTTTTGAGGAAATCCACTTTACGGTCATCCCCATCGAAGTACTGTTCGATGAGCCATTCCATCTTTCCTTCTTTAGAAAGTTTGGAGAATCCTTTGATCTGCTTCGTCATGTGTCCTGTCTTGATCGATCACAAAATTAGTCTAGAAACAACGATACCGGCCCTAGGACCGGTATCTCTGTAAGGAAAGAAAATTCTTTCAGAACGCTGTATCAGGCATCCAACACGTCATTTCCTACCGTTGCTGGAGCACCATCAGCACCTGCTGGGCCATGGTACTTGTAATCTCCGAATCCGAGCATGGGGTAGAATACGATTCCCAGTAATAATAGGCCAATGGTGAACCCGACTCCTTGACCAAAGCTCTTTGAAAGTAGATTGGTCATCCAGATAGCAAAGATCAGATTCACAAATGGGATGAACATCATGAGCACCCACCAGCCGGGCTTGCCAACGATCTTGGTAAGTATATAGATGTTATAAATAGGAATGATCGCGGCCCATCCAGGTTGACCGGCCTTTTGATAGATCTTCCATTGAGCAGCGATCAAGAAGATGATCACGGCCAGATAGAGTATGATGGCCCACGCAGGGAGCCCTTCGTTCGCGTATTCAGGGTTCATGATGTCGAGTATTGGTTCAGATGGCAAGATAGACTATGCCTAGTTCCTAATCCTAATCTACGACCCCTACTTTTCCAATTCTCCATTTGGATAAAACAATCCCCTAGCCCGCATGCTGGCCTTTTAGTCTTGAATTACAGCTGGAATTTCTTGGAAACAAGGCCAAGGGGTATCCCAAGCGTGAGAATAGCCCTAAACTTGCAGCCATGTCCAACATCGTGGCCATCATCGGAAGACCCAATGTGGGTAAATCGACCTTCTTCAATCGCTTGACGGGGGAGCGCTCGGCCATTGTAGATGAGCAGAGCGGTGTGACCCGGGACCGTCACTACGGGCATTCGGAGTGGAATGGAGTGGAATTCTCAGTCATCGACACCGGAGGCTATGTAGAAGGGAGTGATGATGTCTTTGAAGAACAGATCAATCGGCAGGTGCGCTTGGCCATAGATGAAGCCGATGTACTCATCTTCCTGACCGATGTAGAAACAGGCATCACCGACCTGGATGGCGGAGTGGCAGAACTCCTCCGACAGACCCAGAAACCTTTTCTGGTCGTGGTGAATAAGGTGGATAATCATCAGAGACGTACTGATGCCATGGAGTTCTATAGCTTGGGGCTTGGCGAGTACTATCCCATCTCGGCCATCAATGGCAGCGGGACAGGGGATATGCTGGATGCCTTGGTAGAGAAACTCGATCAAGAGGCAGAGGTGGATGTTCCGGACCTTCCGCGTATAGCGGTCGTAGGCAAACCCAATGTGGGAAAATCCTCCTTCACCAATGCCATACTAGGCAATGAGCGCAACATCGTCACCGATGTGGCCGGTACCACCCGGGATGCGTTGGATACGCACTACAATGCTTTCGGCATGGAATTCATCATTGTGGATACGGCCGGTATCCGCAAGAAGAAGAAGGTACATGAGGATGTGGAATTCTATTCCGTGCTCCGATCCATACGGGCCATCGAGCAGAGTGATGTATGCATACTTATGATCGATGCACAAGATGGGCTGCAGAAGCAGGATCTGAATATCTACTATGTGATAGAGCGCAATAAGAAAGGCGTGGTGGTGCTGGTCAACAAGTGGGACCTCATCGACAAGGATGAATCCTCCACGCGCATCATGGAGAAGGAGATCAAGGAACGCTTGGAACCCTTTACCGATGTGCACATCATATTCACCTCAGCACTCACCAAACAGCGTATCCACAAAGCGCTGGAAACGGCCTTGGAAGTGTATCAGAATCGCGCCCAGCGAATTCCTACCTCCCGGCTCAACGAGGTGATGTTGCCTATTATAGAGAATACTCCTCCGCCCGCTACCAAAGGGAAGTATATCAAGATCAAGTACTGCGCCCAACTCCCGACCACAGTACCCTCTTTTGCATTCTTCTGTAATCTGCCCCAGTATATCAAGGACCCGTATCGCAGATTCTTAGAGAATCAATTGCGCAAGCACTTCCCACTGACCGGGGTCCCGGTCAACATCTTCTTCAGGAAGAAATGATCAGAATATCCTACCGGTGAAGAGTAGGATGAGGTAGAGTGTGGCGATCAAAGTGATGACCATGCGCAATCCGGCTATCCACGTGCGCGGTCGCATGGTGGCAAAACAAAGTACAGATTGCAATGTGATACTGATCAATCCGATCAAGAGGAGATACACCCCATAGGGCCAATGCAAGAAGTCG
This sequence comes from Flavobacteriales bacterium, assembly GCA_013001705.1. NCBI lineage: Bacteria > Pseudomonadati > Bacteroidota > Flavobacteriia > Flavobacteriales > Flavobacteriales bacterium. Next base: position 409 of record JABDLZ010000128.1, on the reverse strand, counting down.
AAGACCAGATAGAAGATGGCCATCACTCCGGTGAACATCAAGGTATAGAATCGGAGTTTGCGGCAGATACTCACCTGACCTTGTCTTCGGGTCAAATGCTCATCGAGTATCCGTTCATCTCTCATTGACAACAAAGCTAGCTCATGACTATGCTTCCTTCCAATCTCGAGCATCTACGTTCTGCCTTAATTTCCTTTGGCTTGTAGAGATAGCCCCTTATGGTTAAATTTAGGGTCCCTTTCCTTGAAAAGGCCCCTACACACGCTATGAATTATTACCGCCTGACCCTACTTCATTTACTATTGGTCCTGTTATGTTATGGACCGACCTCAATCCAAGCACAGAGTTCAGTCGGAACTGTCGGTCTAGAAGAGTTGAAAGAGCGGCACGAGGATGAAGACCTCGTGAT
>JABDLZ010000127.1 GCA_013001705.1 Flavobacteriales bacterium | reverse complement strand
GCCTTGAGAGTTGATCACGATATTGCTGACCATGTCCATAGCACTCGTAATGGAAGGGTCGTTGGTCAAGGCTATTTCTTCCTCGAGAACATTCAAGACCCGATAGCCCTGTACATCCCCTTCAGGTGATGGGAACCAGCAAATGACTGCTCGTTGTGCAGCCGTATCCACAGTGGCGGTCTCGATCACTGGAGGAGTAGGTGGATTATTGTCGAATAAGGGCGTGACCTCATCGCGCCACGTAGAGACTGTAGCACAGCCGAAATCATCTATCAAGAGGATACGGAAGTCGATATCCACATCGACAGCAGGAGGCTCCGGACAGATCTCTGATAAATAGGTGTAGGTCGTATCCGTATATGGTAGGGTATCGACCGACTGCCACGCTCCTGTATAGTTCAGTTGGAACACGAAGTATTGGTAAATGGAATCCAGTGGGATATCCATGGGTCGGTTCCATGCCATCTCCACTCGATTTCCAAATCCATTGGCACTAGGGTTGATGGTCTGGAGCAGATTACTCCGCCTCCGGATCTCAACACCAGCGCTATCATATACTGCTTCTACACAATAGGTCTCGATCTCATTGGCAGAAGCGCCTACATCCAGAAAAGTGGTCGTGTTTATATCCGCAATGGTCCCTAGGTCATCATCGAAGAACTCTTCTTTTCTCCAAAGATGATATCTCAAGAAATCAGCCGAGCCGAGAATCGGGGCCTGCCAGGTCAAAGTGACATCATCTGCTCCGTCTACCTGCGAACAATGCAGAATAGGAGCATCATACAGTTGACCTGTAGATAGCAGACTGAACGTCAATGATATGAGAAGAAGGCCTAATCGCATCAATCTGCAAAATTAGGCAAAGCCAAATCGGGAAGTAGCCTGTTCATCAGAACTTAAAACGTGCTGAAGTGGATTGTTCTTGCAATGCTTCCCTGAATTCAGCGAGGATGTTCTGAATGATCTCAGCTGCAGGGAGTACTTCATCTATCATGCTTGACACTTGACCGATCTCCAGTTCTCCTTGATCCAGGTCACCGAGGAACATTCCTTTTTTGGCCCTTCCCCTACCGAGTAGCTCGGCCAATTCATCCCTTTCAGCATCCTTCTCATAGGCTTCTAGCACAGCCCGGTAAAAGGCATTGTCCAACAATCTGACGGGAGTCAATTCTTTCAGGGTCAGGTGGGTGTCTCCTTCTTTGGCATCCACTACCCTTTGCTTGAAGGCCTGATGGGCCGATGATTCTTCACTGGCCACGAAGCGGCTTCCGATCTGTATGGCATCAGCACCTAGGTTCATCGCAGCAAGCATGGCCCTTCCAGAAGCAATGCCTCCAGCTGCGATCAGCGGAACTTCGATCGCTTCTGCTACATCAGGGATCAAACAGAGTGTGGTGGTCTCTTCACGACCATTATGCCCTCCAGCTTCAAAGCCCTCTGCAATCACGGCATCCACTCCAGCACTTTGAGCCTTCAGCGCGAACTTCCTGCTGGACACCACATGCATCACTTGGATTCCCTTCGACTTGAAGTGTTCGGTCCATTTGGCCGGATTGCCGGCAGAAGTGATGACAATGGGCACATCATGCTTCTCTATCAAATCGATATGATCATCGATCTGTGGATAGAGCAGAGGAAGGTTGACCGCAAAAGGCCTACTAGTGGCTTTCTTGCATTTGATGAGATGTTCTTCCAATACCTCGGGATACATAGACCCAGAACCGATGACCCCTAGTACTCCTTCATTGGAACAAGCACTTGCCAGTTCCCAACCGGAGCACCATATCATACCTGCCTGGATGACTGGAAATTTTGTTTTGAAGAGCGTACAGAATCTGTTCATCGCGTTATCAGGAAGATGCTGTTTCAATGCTTCCGCGAATAACGCAAGCAAAGCGCAACTTTATCAACAAGTCATCGTAAATTATTAAGAAACCTAGGGTTTATAGGGGCTTTGGACCTAGGTAGATTTGGAAGGGAAATACGCAAATCTATATTTGCGCCTACTAAGCACAATCTTATGAAGAGATGCGCTCTCTTATTTATTGCCTTTTTGTTCGTTTCCGCAGGGTTCTCTCAGTACCGTTGGGATTGGGGTGTCCATGTCGGGGCATCGAACTACTTAGGTGATATTGGGGGAAAGGACCAACCGCGCAGAGACTTCATTCATGATGTGAAGCTCAATCAGACCCAATATGTCTTCGGGGCACATCTTCGTTACAAAGTTTCTCGTACGGCCAGTGTCACTGCATCCTTCATGTATGGTAAAGTACAGGGTAAGGATAGTGAGACCATCTATGTTCCTCGTAGAGCCAGAAATCTGAACTTCAGGAATAATCTGAAGGAATTCGCTGTGAGAGGGGAATGGACACTCTACACTGACAATGATGTTGGGGGAAGAGGATACTATAATCCCGAGTTCAGACTCTACGGTTTTCTTGGAGTGGCTGCACTCATGCACAACCCACAAGGATTTCTGGAGAATGGAACGGCAGATAATGCATCTGGATGGTATGATCTCAGACCATTACGTACAGAAGGTCAGGCAGAAGAATACAGTTCTCTGACGGTCGCCTTTCCAATGGGACTGGGCATCTACTTCACTTTCCAGAAGCAATACAGGTTTGGTTGGGAGTTGGGATACCGACTCAGCATGACCGATTATCTGGATGATATCAGTACATTCTATGCCTTCGATGAGGAATTGGATTCCGATCTTGCCAGAGCCTTGGCCAATCAGACCACTCCGGAGGTGATCGAAGAGACCTTTGGTAATCCGGGTGAGATCTACAACTATCACTACCCCGAAGGATATGAGGGAACGACCAAGAATCTACGTGGAGTCGACAACAATAATGACGGATATATATTCTCTACTCTATCTGCTGGAATGATCATCCGCGAGAAGAGCCGATTCTCTCGATCCAAATACAATTGGTTCAATACCCGGACCAGAAGGAAGAAGGCCCGCGCCAAATTCTGATCAGCCCTCTTGCCCTGGTCGACTCCAGAACTGACTTATTTTTCTCAAAGGCTTCATCGTCAAGGTATAGAAACGTGGATTGAGTCCATTCTTCACCCAAGCCTGTCGGTCCTCCTTGTTGCCTCGTATCCGATTGATGAGATTCTCATTGCTCTGGCCTCCTTCTCGCATTCTGACCAGAATACGTGGTAAATAGGCCGTGCTGCAATGATTCTTGAACATGAATCGCAACATCAACTCATAGTCTGCTGAAGTCTTGAATTGAAGGTCATATGCACCGAAGGTCTTATAGCATTCCCGTCTGGTGAAAAAGGTAGGGTGAGGAGGCATCCAGCCATTCAGAAATGCCTTGCGGTGGTATTCTCCGGATTTCCAGTACCTGCTCACTTTGGACAGATCTTCTGGATCGACATAGACCAGATCCCCATACACACAATCGATAGGCTGCTCATCGAACATGCGTACCACATCGGATATCACTTGACCGTCTTGATATACGTCATCTGAATTCAGAATACCGATGATATCTCCGGTACAAAGTGCCACCCCCTTGTTCATAGCATCATAAAGGCCTCGGTCGGGCTCAGAGAGATACTTCGTAACGCTTTTCGCGTTTTTGACCAGGTCCATTGTACCATCCGTGCTACCACCATCGATGATGATGTATTCGATATCTGGATGGTCTTGAGCCGCGATGGACTGTATGGTATCCGCGATGGTAGCTGCCGAGTTGTAGGCGACTGTGATCAGGCTGACCTTCATATCAGTGTATCTCTCGTTTGCGCATGGGTCGAGCAGGGTTTCCCTGATAGATCATATATGCTTCAAGATCAGAAGTGGCAACAGAACCTACGGATAGAACAGCATGCTCGGCTACCGAAACACCTCCCACCACGGTAGACCGCGCACCTATCCATGCTCCTTGCGCTATAGATATGGGACGGGTTATCAAGTCGAAAGTGGACTTCTTGTAGTCGTGATTTCCACACAGAAGTAAAGCACCTTGTGACAAACAGGTGTGATCTCCCAATTTCACTTGATCCAGATTATCTATCCAGACCTCCTCTCCTATCCAGACATGGTCACCTATCTCCAAGAGCCAGGGATATTTGATATTCACTCTCGGCTTGATGATCAGACCTCTTCCCAAACGCGCACCGAACATTCTAAGGATAAATCGCTTAGGACCCATGAATGGCATGAGACCGTGCATGAAGAATATGTGAGAGATCAGGTACCATGACCATCTCTTGAGTACACCACCCGCAGTGTAATGACTATTGTCGAATCGAGATAGGTCCGTAGTCTTATTCACTGGATAAAAATAGCCCTTTGCTCGCCTTCACTATCTCTGGATCGTTACAGAATTCCTGATACTTCTCATGCGCTGCTCTGCACATCGCATCGAAATGAGTTTGGTCCATCTGCAGAAAGAAGTCGAGTCTCTTCGTCCAAGCCTGTTCATCCTTCAGCGCTAGATCGAAACCCACTCCCTGCGATTCAAGATTCCTCCATGGCGTCTGATCCGAGATGAGTACCGGTCTTCCCATCATGAAGGATTCAAGTATGATATGACCGAAATTCTCTCCACGAGTTGGAAGGAAAAGTACATGATGTTGCTTGATGACCTTTTTCAACTCATCGTGCGCAATAGGGTCAAGAATCCGAACCCGTATAGAACCCTCGAGGCGATCTATCAATCGCAGACACTCCTGGTGATAGGATTCGTCATACAC
>JABDLZ010000126.1 GCA_013001705.1 Flavobacteriales bacterium | reverse complement strand
CCTAACGGTCTTCGGACCACCCTTAACCACAGTATATGAAGTTCCTCGATTTCAGCCATTTCAAGAATGACCTTCTAGGAGGGATCACGGCCGGGATTGTTGCCCTACCTCTGGCATTGGCCTTTGGGGAGCAAAGTGGATTAGGAGCAGCTGCCGGACTCTATGGTGCGGCATTCATTGCATTCTTTGCTGCCTTGTTCGGGGGTACGGCCACGCAGATCAGTGGTCCTACAGCACCGATGACCGCATTGAGTATGGTCGTGATCGCGGGGATCCTCCAGGTCTTCGAAGGAAAGATGGAACTGGCCTTACCGGTCATCTTGGCGGTTTTCCTTATGGCCGGAATCATCCAGATCGTGATGGGGGTACTGAAGTTGGGAACCTATATCCGATTCATTCCCCATACGGTGGTCTCGGGCTTCATGTCGGGTATTGGGGTGATCATCATCATCACGCAGATACTTCCTGCCATAGGTTATTATGCACAAGAGGATACCGATGTAGTGGAGCAGATGGTCCCGCAGGCTGAAGAATTGATCCTAGAACGGATACTCAGAGAAGAGGCTGATGATGGGATATTGGTCCTGGAAGAATTCAAAGAGACCATCTCCCGTTCAGAACAGATCACCGAAGAGGATATATACACCGAGGCGGTGCTTCTGGCAGCCAATGAATCCAAGGGGGTCTTGGGTTCTCTGGAGTATTTGCCACGAGCTCTTCAGAATATCCGTTGGATCGAATTGATGCTCGCACTGATGACTATTGCTATCATCTATCTCTTTCCTAAGATCACCAAAGCGGTGCCAAGTACTTTGATCTCCTTGCTCATAGTCTCGGCCGGAGCCTTCTATTTGGGACTGGATTATGTGCCTATCAGTGAAATACCCACTGGGATACCCATCTTCAAATCAGAGATTTTTACCTCTTTCGACCTTGGGGCATTCGCTCCGTATTTCTTTACAGCCTTCATGCTAGCTATGCTTGGTGCTATTGATTCCTTGCTGACCTCTGTTGTGGCCGATAATTTGACCCGGACCCAACACGATTCCGATCAGGAACTCATCGGGCAAGGTATCGGGAATGGAATAGCTGCCATGTTTGCCGGACTGCCTGGTGCGGGTGCCACCATACGTACCGTGGTCAATATCCAAGCAGGAGGTAAGACCAAGCTGAGTGGTATGATGGCCGGTGTTCTGCTGTTCCTCATCTTGCTGTTCCTCGGACCCATCGCTTCTCAGATCCCTGCCGCTGTACTGGCGGGTATACTCATCACCGTAGGTATCGGTGTGATGGACTACAAGGGCTTGAAGGCTCTTCCGCAAATGGAACTTTCAGAGAAGATCATCCTTCTGACAGTGCTCATCTTGACGGTGTTCTGGCAGCTGGTCTACGCGGTATTCGTAGGACTGGTCCTTGCTGCATTCGTCTTCTTGAAGCGGATGAGTGATCTGAGTACGGAACGGGTGGAGATCACACCTTTGAAACAGGTTCAAAAAGAGGATCCATTGTGGGACGATGAGAAAATGGTCTCTCCTGCTATTCGCGAAAAGGTCGTTTTCAAGCATTTGGATGGACCCATATTCTTCGGGATGGTCAGTGATTTCAGAAAGCTCATCGATCGACTTCCTGACCTACACATGCTTGTCATTCGTATGGAGCAGGTCCCCTTCATCGATCAGTCTGGAGTAAGGGCATTAGAGCAGGCCTTGGAAACTTTGCATCGTCAAGAGGTGGTGGTCGTTCTTTGCGGAGTGACTCCCCATGTTGAGCGTCAATTGCGAGCTTCGAAGGTCATTCCCAAAAGCATTACAGATGAACATGTTTTCAATTCCTTCGCTGATTGCCTGAAATGGATGCGTGAGGTCCTCAAGGTGCAGGAATCACTCGATGCCGAGTTGGCAAGACTTCGAGCGTGGTCAGGATATTGATCCAGGAACATATTCCCACAGATGAACCTCCTGTTCATAGTTGATGCTACCCGGTACTGTACGGTGGATCTTGACCGAACGGAATCCACATTTCTCTAAGACCCTATTGGCCGCACGATTGTCTGATTTGGGACTGCAATACAGGTGTTTCAGTTCGAGGTCTTCCATAAATCTCTGAGCGCAAAGCCTTACCGCCTCCGTACCAAATCCCTTTCCACGCTTTGCGCTGGACCAGGCATGTAGATGCATAAAGGCCTCGTCACCATATAGAGTGGGATTTGTATTGCAATGGCCTATAGGTGCTCCATCCAGATGCCAGATGAGACAGTAGGAATTCCGTTCCTCGAGGTTCGTCTCCAAAGAGCGGCAGAGCATGTGCTCGATATCCTCTGGAGGTGGGAGCTTCTCCAGATCCACACCCATTCCTATCAGGTGTTGGTCAGTACTTTCCCTCCAATATGCCACTACATGAGGCACTTCTTCTGCGGTCAAGGGCTCTATACGTAGTGCACTCATTTGCGAAGAATGGACTTCATGTCCTCCAAGAACTTGAACATGCGGGCAAACTCGCTGATCAAGGCCGGGCGGAGATTATCTGAGAATATGAGTATGTCATCCCCGTTGCTCTCCAAATGCTCGATATGGCTATCGATGAGGAGTTGGCGCATTGGTTCGGTCAAAAACTCATCCATGGTCTTCTTGTCCTCTACCTTGACACTGAATTCTGGGGAGAAGTTCTTATAGATCCTATAGTCAATGTCCTTGTGTTCGATGAGATAGCGATCGAGGAAGCCTTTCTTCTCTATGGTGAATCGAGGCAGAGGACCCGGTATGTGCATCAGCCCAACAGTGGTCTTGTATTCTTCGGCCGCGATCAGGGCTCCTGTCTGGAATTCGATATCACAGATCTGCCAATGAATATCCTCACCGGACTGGATGATCCGATTATGGACCTTCTTGATGAGCTTGCTTTTGAAGAAATAGAAAGAACGGAAGATGCGCCTCTCATCCACTTCCTTCCCATCGAATTCCCATCCATGCTCCAGTGCCATCTCTCTCAGACTGATCTGCCGTGGAGTTTCTATCTGTTGCGTGACAGGTAGGATACGCAAGGCCAATCGGTTGGTCGAGGAAGAGAAGTGCTTCTCCAGACCATGGATGTCTACCTGTCCACCTTTGTCCAGCATGGATTTGCGGTATTCATCCAAATGCTCCAGTATGGAATAATCCACCAATCGGGTCTCGGAGAGGTCGATCGTCACTTTGGACTTCTCTGGAATCTGCATCAGGAGTCCATCCATACGGATCATACTGATGAAATTGGCGATGCCCTTCACCTTGAGTTCATAGGAGCCATCCTTGTGGAAGAGCAGGTGTGTGCCCGGCTTGAGGATCATCCCGAAGAAATCCATGACCGTGGTACGGGCCAGTAGGAACTGTACGGTGAGGACCAAGAGTAGTCCACCAAAGAGACCGACCAGCAGATTGGTATATAAGGTCATGAGGAGTGTTCCTCCAAAGAAGATCAGCTGCTCTGCTCCTTGATTGTAAACCTCCTTGAAGATCTTGGGAGAGGCTAGTTTGAATCCGGTATATACCAGAAGTATAGCGAGAGCACATAGCGGCACCTGCTGGATCACCGGGGAGAGGAAGAACATGAACATGAGCAGGAATATCCCGTGGTAGAAATTGGTCCACTTGGTCTTGCCGTGATTATTGATGTTGACCGAACTCCGCACGATCACTGTGGTCACCGGAAGACCGCCTATAGCCCCTGATATCATGGTGCTCAGGCCGATGCCTACGAGGTCCTTGTCCAGATTCGTACGCCTTCTATAGGGATCGAGGCGGTCTACTGCCTTACTGCTCACAAGGGATTCGATGCTGGCGATCATGGTGATGGACAGCACCGAGGTCCAGAAAGGAAGTTCTCCCATACGGCTGAAATCTGGATGCGCGATCACCGAAAGGAACTCATTTGGGATATCTATTAATAGATGGGGTCCTACCACATGGCCTGAGCCCAGGAAGTCGATCACATGGAGTTGTGAGAAATCGAATAGATATACAAAAGGGATCGAGAGCACCAATACCCACATGGGAGCGGGTAGGAGGGCGATGAGTTTCACGCGGATACGGCCATGGAAGATCAGGACCACCAGTCCTACCAAAGAAATGATTGCCACGAAGGGATTGATATCCGGGATGAAGAGAATGGCCTCTTTCAAGGTCTGGATGATCTCATTGGAGGTCGGTTGAGTGCCCAGGGCGATATGGATCTGCTTTGCAAAAATGATCACCCCGATGGCCGCGAGGATTCCACGGATCACATTAGAGTGCAAAGCGTCAGCAAATCGTCCGAGCTTGATCAGCCCGAGGAGCGTCTGGATGGCCCCGGCCACTACGATGGCGGCCAGCACATAGTTGAGTGTATGTCCACTCCCGTCATCGAGCACGGCAAAGGCGCTCAATATCACCGCGATGATTCCGGCTCCGGGTCCATTGATGCCCACATGACTGCCTCGGTAGAAGGTAGTGACGATGCCCCCGATAATGGCTGTAAGTACTCCAGATGTAGGAGGCATACCTGCTGCCATAGCAATACCTAGACAGAGAGGTAGCGCCACCAAAGCCACACTGATAGAGGCGATGAGATCGCTCTGCCAGTTCTGGATCAGTCCCCTCCATCCAGTCTCTGGGGCGATATTCTTTTCGGTGGCCATACCTTGGGTGCTAAAGATGGGAGAATTCTGCAGAGTGGGGTAAAGGCCCGCTTCTCATTCTCAGCGCTTCTTCTTGCGATAGATGCCGTAGAATACGGTCTGCAATACGTTGTCGGTCTTGTCCAGGATATCCCATACCTGGGTCACAGTGCCGTCCTCCTGCAAGGTCCAGGTGATGCGGTTGCGGTAGAGGTCGATTCGTTGGCCGGGAATCAGTTCGCTCTGCAGTATCATCTGTCCGGGACTTCCGGTACCTTTCAGTATGAGTGGATTCCCACTGTTGTCTATCCACAATTGATTCCAGGTGGAGTCTGCTCGATGATAATAATTGTAGCTCCTTCCTGTGCTTCCTTGACTGCCGACCCATCGCTCATTGAGAATACAACCGTCTTCCAGCACTTGGATGAGGTTCTCGCCCATGACCGTTCCGCTGGTATCATAGACGGTCCAATCTCCTACCCAGAAGTCGAACAGTCGATGCTCGGGAGTACAACAGGCGCAGGCCGTGCTATCCACCTGGGCCATTCCATGGTATGAGATGAAGAGCATGAAGAGAAGAATGATAGATCGCATGATCGGTCGGATTAAGGATGAATGAATAGGGTAGAAGATGTCAATCCTCCTCCTTGATACAGGGAATCACCAGCACTGGCACAGGAGAGGCATCGATCAATTTAGAGGAATGCGTCCCGAAAAGGGCCTCAGACAATAGACTGTGTCTATGATGTCCGGTGATGACGAGATCGATGTTCAATCGCTTCACCTCGTCCAATATGGTCTCGATGGTAGGACCCGGGATCAGTAGCCCTTCGGAATCGACACCTTGTTCTTTGATCAGGTTGGCATAATCGTCCAACATGCGATGCTCGGTGCGCAATTCCTGAGCTCGGTGGTCACGTACCACTTGGGGTCCTACCTCGAATCCCACAAAGTCTGGATTGGGCTCGGCCACATGCAGGAGCCATAGTTTGGCTCCTAATGGCTTGACCAATTTCACCGCCTCTTCGATGAGGTGGGGTGTCTTCTCGTGAAAATCGATGCCGAGCAGTATGTTCTTCATAGACGAAATATAGGAATATCCAGAAGGGTATATGGTCCCTGAGTGTATCAGTCTACCGGATGGACGCGCACCCGTATGCTCTTGCTGATAGGCGTCTTGGCCGTATGTGCATAGCACTGAATAGGTACGAGTACATTGGTCTCCGGATAATAGGTCGCGCAACATGAGCGAGGAATCTCGTAGGGGATGACCTTGAAATGCTCTGCTTTACGCACTTGACCATCATAGGTCGAGGTGATATCCACGATGTCCTTCTCGGTGAGGCCGCGTGCTTCCATATCCTCTGGATGCATGAAGATCACTCTTCTGCCATTGTACACCCCACGATAGCGGTCATCCAAGCCATAGATGGTCGTATTGAACTGATCATGACT
>JABDLZ010000125.1 GCA_013001705.1 Flavobacteriales bacterium | reverse complement strand
GGATGGCACCTACAAATCCGGTCAAGTGACTCCGCTCTGGGATGCCCGAGCGACCGAGCGTATTGAAGAGATACTCAGACAAGGAGCCTGATCACTCGTATCGGAGTGCATCGATAGGATCCAGGTTGGCTGCCTTGCTGGCCGGATAGAATCCACTGACCACACTTACCAGCAGACACAGGATGATGGCCGCAATGATCCATACCCAGGGAATGATGAAGTCGGCTCCGACCAGGATTGCGATCACATTACCAGCGATGATCCCGAGTATCATTCCGAAGAGACCACCTATCTGTCCGATGACGATTGCTTCGGTGAGGAATTGCCAGCGTATGTTGGATCGGCTCGCACCGATGGATTTCCGTACCCCGATCTCACGGGTGCGCTCAGTGACCGAGACAAGCATGATGTTCATCAGACCGATCGCGGCTCCGAGCAGCGTGATGATACCGATCAAAGTAGCTGCCAGACTGATGAACGATAGATTCTCGATGAGGTTCTTGGCCGTGCTATCACTTTTCCTGACCTCAAAGGATTCTTCAGCCCCGAAGGGGTCACCACGCACCACCCGCATAGTACCAATGGCCTCATCTATAGCGTCATCGAGACGTGTGGGGTCCGAGGCAGAGACACTCACGCGATATTCCGTGTTGGCCTGGGCCAGATTCAGTTTGACATTCATCACCGGCACGATCACCTGATTATCGTTGCTGAAACCCATCGTGGTCCCTCGGCTGGCCATCACTCCGATCACCTTGTATCTTCTAGAACCTATGCTCATGAACTCACCTACGGCCTGTGCTGGATCCAGTTCCAACTTATCGAGGATATCCGCCCCGAGTATGGCCACATCCGATCCTGATCGTGCCTCGTGATTCGAGAAATTCCGGCCCACATCTACTTCAAAACCCGATACCTCCAGATAATGTTCATCCCCACCGATCACCCGTACATTGGGGCTGGTCTTCACATTGCCGTGTTTGACTATGGAGGTGAAACTCGCATTGGCACTGATGCTCACCAAGGCGGGGTGGTCGTATATTTCCTTGAACCGCATGGCCTCTCGGAAATCGATCTGGGGATAGACCTTGGCCTGTTTACCTCCCTGTTGCTGGCGGTTATTCGTCACTCTCAGTGTGAAGGTATTGGCCCCCATTCGTGAGAAATCACTATTGATCTTGGACTTGAGCGCATCGATGGTCGTGAGTATGCCTACCAAGGCCATGATCCCAAAGGCGATGATGAGTACGGTGAGGATGGTCCGCAACATCTGCGACCGAATGGCCTTCAATGCGATCTGTAGGTTCTCAGGATTCAATGGAAGTAATCAGACTGTGAATGTGCAGAATAAAGTATTCATAGTTCAGCACAGAATTATTTGGTGAAGATGAGGCGTAGGAGCGGTAGTTGGAGATTGATTTCTATACTGTATCATTGTTCATATTCAAACTTATACAACTATGAAAAAACAACTGACTTATCTGACCATACTCTCACTCTTTTTATTTCAGGGAAATGCAATCCTCGCTCAAGGAGAAGTGGAATTGAAGATCAATCCCGTAGGAGCCTTATTCGGATTTTTCGATGTGGCCGGAGAATATATGGTCAACGAGAATTTTGGAGCTGAACTTTCTCTAGGACTCGTAACTGGAAAAGCCACAACGGTGGATGTAGAAGGAGCTGACCCGACCAAAAGCGGCTTCGGTGTCATGGGATATGGTAAATACTACTTCAGCCCTGACCAAGGATGTGATCGCTTCTATGCCGGGGTATATCTCAGACAACGATCATGGAAAGTAGAGGATGGTGACAATGAGGATTATGCAGCTTTCAAACGATCCATAGTCGGTGCTGGCATCGGAGTTGGCTATAAAGTAGTCGGAGATTCTGGTATCCTGTTCGAGATCGGATTCGGAATCGGGAGAGCCATCTCTGAGAAGAATGAATGGGTCGATGAGAACAATGAAGGTGGCGAATTCCCTAATCTCGGAGTTGACGGCATCGGACGACTTGCTGTGGGTTATAGGTTCTGATAGACCTTACGCATTATAGTTCAATCCCATTTTTAGATGCTTAGATATCAGAGCACAGGTAATGTATACTTGCAGCACAAAAATTAAACCCTAGGATTATGAAAGCAATTTTGATGTCATTGATGCTGGTAGCCGGAACTACGCTATCTGCTCAATTGGAAACTGGAAACATTCTTATCAATGTAGACTACGAGATGGGCTTCGGCTACAGTCAGAGCGGTTCTATAGATGGTGAGGATATTCCAGATGAGGTTTTCGATATGAGTGATGTCAGCTCTGGACTTGTGCGTGTGGATGCTCAGTATCAAGTGGCCGATGCTATCTCGGCAGGACTGGTCGGTCGATTCGGTTCATTCACTACAAGCTACGATGATGCGGATCTTGATGATGACAAGACCAATGTCACAGAAGTGGGAGTTGAAGCTCGTTACTCGCTGGTCAATACCGAATCTATCAACGTATTTGTAGGTCCTTCATTCGGTATCTCTAATACGAAGGCCGATGAGATTCCTTCTGGCGAAGATGAAGATGACTATAAGACCAGCGGTACCTTCTATCAGATCGCTGCTGGCGGTCAGTTCTTTCTAAACGAACTTTTCGGATTGAATCTGAGAGTGGGTTACGGTGGTCACTCAGGTAAACAAGATCTCGATTCGTTTGACGATCAAGGAAATGAGACTACTGTAGAAGCCAAGAGTTCTTTGAGCGGTATCGAAGTAGGATTCGGTGTCTCTGTGAAGCTCTGATCCTACGTACACAATATGCAATGGAAGCCCCCAGGTCTCGGACCTAGGGGCTTTTTCTATTTCAGGCATGACCTTTGCTCAGCCCTGATTGTCATTTTACGATATTCGGCACATGAAAAGAACGATACTTTGGAGTCTGTCCCTGCTTATGATCACCTCCCAGTGGAGCATGGCACAAGAAGATGGGGATACATCGAACAAGAAGAATCTGATCATCAACGGCAGTTTTGAAACTGCGAATACAGGCAAGCTCAAAAAGTTGGGACAGTTCATTCTGGTCAACAATTGGGCCCCGGCCACTGAAGAGAAAGTGGATCTATATTCCAAGATGGCAGAATTCCCAGATGTGGGCGCTCCCAAGAATGTGATGGGGATCTGCAATCCCAAGGACGGGGACAACTACGTAGGCATCAGCACACATCTCGTGGCTTCTAAAGATGGGAGGATGTATATCACCGCTCCACTTGATGGCTATCTGGAGAAGGACAAGATGTACTGTCTGAAATACAGTCTGTCCCTGGCAGATGGCGCAAAGTATGCCACCAATAACCTAGGATTCCATTTTTCTAAGAAAGAGGTCTTCGAGGATAAGGATGTCATCTTGAAAGACGATGTCATTGTACCACGAGTCAATAAGCCACAGACCAAGATGGATGGCTGGCAGGACCTCTGTGTCGTATTTACGGCTGAAGGATTTGAGAAATATGTCACCATCGGGAATTTCTCCTCATCGAGTCGTACCGTCACCGAAAAGATGGACAAGCCGGAGGGCTTCAAAGGAGACCAGCAACAGATCGGATATTACTTCCTGGATGATATCTCCCTTACCCAGGTGGATAGAGAAAGTGATTGCTCTTGTGAGGAGGAGGATGAGATCGAAGGACCGCGCATCATATTCTCCAAATCTGCGGCTTTGAAAGACAATGCTTCCATCAGCGACCGTATCAAGGCGAGTACGGTTTACTTCTACTCCAATGAAGATGATCTGGTCAGTGCGACACGCAAGGATCTGGACCGCTTGGCGGACCTGCTGAACGAGCGTTCCAATGTGCGCATCACTATTCACGGTCACATGGATGAGATGGAGGTAGAGAAAGGAAAAGAGTACGATACCTTTAAGGATCTATCCGCCACTAGAGCTGAAAAGGTCAAGCAATACCTGGTGGATAAGGGCGTTTCTAGTTCGAGGGTCCTCGTGAGAAGTCACAAGGCCGATGAACCAGCTACCAAAATGAAGACCCCCCTTTCTTTGGCCAAGAATAGAAGGGTATCCTTTGAATTGCGATAAGGTAGCGGCCTGAAGAAATATCAAGATACGATGAGTGATCACCCATCCATAGCTTTAAGGGAATTTGGATGGGTGTTCCTCTTTTTAATCCTGAGCAGTCAAGGGCTTCAGTCGCAGAACCTGGCACCCAATGCCAGTTTTGAGGACCACAGCTATTGCCCCGTCAATTTCAATCAGGGTCAATTGGAGATCGTGAAGGACTGGAATCAGGCCTCACGGGGCACCAGTGATTATTTCCATGCCTGTAGTCGGCTGGTAGGGGTTCCTCGAAATTCATTCGGCTATCAGGAAGCCAAGGACGGGAATGCCTATCTCGGCCTCATCACATTCGCTCCGTCTAAAAAGAACTACAGGGAATACATGCAGGCCCGATTGGAACAACCCATGTCGCCTGATCAGGAGTATTGTGTGTCATTCTACGTCTCATCTGCCGATCGCGCAGAATTCGTGACCGATGCCCTAGGGGCCGTATTCTCGCAGAACAAGGTGAAGAACCCTGGTCAGAAGGTGATCGCCATGTCCCCCCAACTGTCCAATCCAGAAGGCAACATCCTGGACAATGCAGAATCATGGATACTTCTGTCCGACATCTATAAAGCGCAGGGAGGTGAGCGCTATGTGACCTTGGGCAATTTCTCTCCGGACCATGAGACCCACGTCAAGAAACGCAATGTCAAGGAGCATCCCGATAAGCGCAAGTGGGAGAGTGCCTATTACTATGTGGATCAGCTGAGCATCGTTCCGGTCGATGGTCGTAAAGATTGTTCCTGCTCCATACCCATCATCGCAGCAGAGATCAGGGACTCCCTGAGGTGGAAACTACCACCGGGTGAGAAAGTGAGTTTTGATAATGTCCTCTTCGGATTCGATAACGATGAGCTCGATGGGGATTCCAAAGAGATGCTCAACGAGGTAGCAGGATGGATGCGCAACAACGATTTCTTGCGACTACAGGTCATGGGACATACAGATATCATCGGAGCTGCCGATTACAATCTGGATCTGAGCGAACGTAGGGCCCATCGGGTATTGGAATATCTCACCGATCTCGGAGTACCTAATTCCCGGCTGTCCATCGAATACTATGGAGCGAGTAGACCTGTTGCGGATAACCGCAGTTCCACCGGCCGCAGTCAGAATAGACGGGTCGATTTCACGATCACCGAAGAACGCTATCTGGACTACCGTTCGGATTGAAGAGCGCCTGAGAAGTCCTTTTTAGATTACCTTGCCCAACATGATCAAGAAGGGGGACAAGGCGACCATACGGGCCTGGGCCATGTATGACTGGGCCAATTCAGCCTATGCGCTCACCATCACCTCCGCCATATTCCCCGGATTTTACGAGGCCATCACCTCGGAGAAAGACGCTGCTGGAAATGTGGTCATCGATCATGTACAGAACACCTGGGGGCTGGTCAATACCTCGCTCTATAGCTATGCTATTTCTGCTGGTTTCCTCCTTGTAGCCATTATCGCACCGCTGCTCTCAGGGATGGCTGATTACAGCGATAGTAAGAAGCGCTACATGCAGTTCTTCTGCTATCTGGGCGCTGCTTCATGTGCAGGTCTCTATTGGTTCTCACTGGAGAACATCTGGATGGGAATGAGCTTGATGGCTTTGGCCTGTGTCGGCTTCAGTGGTAGCATCATTTTTTACAATGCCTATCTGCCAGAGATCGCTGACGCCAAGGACCATGACCGTATCTCTGCCTTTGGATTTGCATTGGGATATATCGGCTCGGTACTCTTGCTGCTTTGGAATCTGACCATGCTCCTACAACCTTCTTGGTATTTCGATGTGGAAGGGATGGTCACACACTTGATGCAATCCGAAGGGCTGCCTTTTGAACTGGCAGAAGCAGCAGCCACAGCGCATTTCACCGATCTGGGATGTCGTATCTCTTTTCTTTCTGTGGGTGTATGGTGGGCGGGATTTGCGCAGATCACCTTCTTCAAGCTCCCCAATCGCGTATTCAAGAACAAGGTCACGAATCGTGTGATACTCAACGGATATAGGGAAGTGCGCAAGGTCATGGCCGAGATACGCACTACCAAGCGCCTCAAGCGCTACCTGAGCGCCTATTTCCTGTACAATACCGGAGTGCAGACCGTCATGTTCATGGCGGCCAATTTTGCCGCAAAGGAGATCAAGCGCAAAGGACCCAATGGAGAGGATCTTCCTTTCGAGACCTCCAATCTGATCATCACCATCCTCATTATCCAATTGGTGGCTATCGTAGGTGCTTATACGTTTTCTTGGCTCTCCAAACGCTTAGGGAATATCCGCGCCTTGAAGATCGCTGTGGTCTACTGGGTGCTACTGGTCACTGCGGCCTATTTTGTGGTCTATGAATTCTGGTTCTACGTGTTGGCAGGTGCTGTGGGAATGGTAATGGGTGGAGTACAGGCACTCAGTCGTTCCACCTACTCCAAATTCCTTCCTCCCACCAAGGACCACGCGAGCTACTTCTCCTTTTACAACATCTGCTACT
This sequence comes from Flavobacteriales bacterium, assembly GCA_013001705.1. Lineage (NCBI taxonomy): Bacteria > Pseudomonadati > Bacteroidota > Flavobacteriia > Flavobacteriales > Flavobacteriales bacterium. The sequence goes on along the minus strand of JABDLZ010000125.1, from coordinate 4,628 downwards.
ATCTGGGTACGGTGCTCGGCACCTTCGGATTCGGCTATGTGCTGGACCTCACGCAGGATATTCGCATGAGCATCCTACTCATCGGTATCTTCTTCATCGCTGGATTGGCATTGCTCTACACCGTGCCTAGAGATGAAGTAGAAGAGAGCCTCTCGAGTTGACATCCAAAGAGGGATAGCGAATACTACCTTTGCCCTCTTCAAAACCCATGCTATGCATCAGCGATTCGATGTGGCCATAGTCGGAGGAGGTATCGTAGGAGCAGCTACCTTTTACAAGCTCCAGCGCAGGCATCCCGACCTCAACATCATCCTTTTCGAGAAAGAAGAGCGACTGGCCGCACATCAGACCGGTCACAATTCAGGAGTCATCCACTCTGGACTGTACTATACACCGGGCTCACTCAAGGCACAGAATTGTGTCAAGGGCCGCAAGGAATTGGTGGCTTTCTGCAAAGAACATGGCGTGGACCATGATGTGTGCGGCAAGGTGGTGGTAGCAACCGATGAGAAAGAACTGCCTTATCTGGATAAGATATTCGATATCGGTCTGCAGAACGGCATTGAAGGCATCGAAAAGATAGGACCGGACAAGGTCAAGGAGATCGAACCCTTTGTAGAATGTATCAAAGGCATCTGGGTGCCCGTCACGGGTATAGTTGATTTCGTGGGAGCCACTGAGAAGATGGCAGAACTGGCCCTGGGGATCAATGCCGATTCACGAATCAAACTAGGTGAAGGGGTAGAGCGGATCGAGAAAGGGCAGGAGAGCACCATACTCCATACGGCCAAGGATACTTATGAAGTGCAGTATGCCATTTTTTGTGCCGGTCTACAGGCCGATCGCATGGCCGAAGAAGATAAAGTAGCCGTCAAAGAGCGCGTGGTAGGTTTCAGAGGAGATTACTATGAACTGACCGATCAGGCCAAGCATAAGGTGAAGAATCTGATCTATCCCGTGCCTGACCCGGCATTCCCATTCCTAGGTGTACACTTCACTCGTATGACCGATGGCGAGATCGAGTGTGGTCCCAATGCCGTCTTCACCTTCAAGCGCGAGGGATACGGGAAGACCGATTTCGACTGGAAGGATACCTGGGATGCCTTGACCTATCAGGGCACATGGAAATTGTTCTTCGATAACATGGCCTTCGGTATCAATGAGTACCGCAGGGCCTTCTCCAAGAAATTGTTCCTCAAGACCCTTCAGCGCATCATCCCTTCACTCACCATGGATGATCTACGACCAGGACGATCGGGGGTGCGTGCGATGTTGCTCAGTCAGGATGGCGATACCCGGGATGATTTCCGAATAGAACATGCAGGAAGGAGCATACACGTACTCAATGCACCGAGTCCGGCTGCAACAGCTTCGCTGGCCATAGGAGAACAAGTGGCCGAAATGGCCGAGACCTATTTTGGAATAGGGGTCAAGGTGTGAAGCGATACTCCTCGACCAAGAAGTCCCAATCCCAGACCATCACTTCCATCATCTGATTCATCTCTTTGAGATAGAGTGGATTCGGGCTGTTCAGGTCCCGGAAGTAAGGCTGCTGGAATTCATTGAGTCCATACAGACTGAATACCGCCTTGGGCATGGCGTAGATGAGGTTCTTTGACGGGTGGTTCAAACGCTTCATCAGCGACTTGCAGTCTTGGATACGTGTACTCAGATCCCTCATATCCATGTAGAGATGGAAGGACAGCTGCTTGATGATGGCATGCGCCACGCGCTTTTCTTGCCCGCCCTTCAGATAATTCGGGATACGGGAGATATTGCAGGTGAATACAGTGAGTAGAAAGTCGATATCGTCCTGCTCCGTGACTTCGGGGTTTCGGTCGAAATGCGGACACTCGTTGATATAATCTACCACTTCTTTGAAGATCGGTTCGGCCGTCTTCAATGTTCCCTCTACCAAGAGCTTGGCTAAGGCCGTTTCCGTCATCTTCTTCTTCCCGATCAGCGTTGAAAACATATAGTAGCTACGATTTTCGTTTTGATTATGCTCAAAAATAGGGGGGAGAAATGCGCCTATCGGGCAAGGCCTATGTCCTTATCAACAGACTTATTCACCTGAGTTTTCAGTGCGGTCGAGAGCAGTGGTTGAAAAGATTCTGGACCATTCATGCTCTGATTTCCGATCGCTTTGCGTACCTTTCAATTGCCTTTGTAGGAAGACAGTTTGGTAAACTAACACTTACCTTATTGGATCGAATCTCGATCTACTGAGGGCGGGCCCCGACCTTGGTATACCAGGGTTCATGTGTAAACGTGACAGGGGATTACCGAGGTGGACCGGAAGTTCCAACCGTATTTATCTGAGTTTGCTTAAACTCAGCTTCCTACAAGGGCTTTTTTATTGCTCTCCTCTGATCAGGCCGAATCGCCTCCCCATCTTCCTCAAGTAATTCCTGAAGAACTTGAATTGACCGAATGGTATGCTCACCGTGATGACACAGAGTGGCCAGAGCAAAGTGACCACAGCGATATATAGGAAGCCGTAGGTCAGGCTCTCCTCGATATTCAACATGCCCATGACCACCTTGGCCAGATAGCCTGAAAGGCTTCCTCCGATAGCAAAGACCAATAGCACCAAAGCCAATCCCAATGGGGTGACTCCCCATTTTTCTTTTAATCGTTTGAACATCCTTGCAAAAGTAGATTCACTGCATAGGTAAAGTACCCCGAAAGGGAGGCTTTCTATCTCCACCCTTGATATGTAACTTTGCAGCCCGTTTTGAGAAAAGGACTATCCATAGCATCGAAACATGAATCCTCCTCTTGGTTGAAAGAGGGGCACCTTCCTATTATGGAGGCCTTCTATACTCTACAAGGAGAAGGGTTCTGGCAGGGAAATGCTGCTTATTTCATCCGCTTGGCCGGCTGCGATGTGGGATGCGTGTGGTGTGATGTGAAAGAGAGTTGGCAGGCCTCGGGCCATCCACAGATGCCTATCGAGGATATCATCTCCCAAGCCGATCAGGTAAAAACGGAGATAGCCGTGATCACCGGTGGAGAACCGGCCATGTATGACCTCAGTGAACTTACCACGGGACTCATTAATAAGGGCTTCAAGACCCACATCGAGACTTCAGGTGTGCATCCACTCACCGGAGAATGGCACTGGATTTGCCTATCACCTAAGAAATTCAAGCCCGCAGTAGAAGGAATTCACAGTCGAGCGCATGAATTGAAGGTGGTGGTGTATAACAAGTCGGACTTTGCATTTGCTGAAGAACATGCATCCAAGGTCCGTAGCGATTGCAACCTCTACCTTCAACCCGAATGGGGAAGGGTCAATCAGGTATTACCATTGATCGTGGATTATGTCAAGGAAAATCCCCGATGGAAGGTCTCCCTTCAAGCGCATAAGTACATGAATATTCCTTAGACTTGGGCATCAATCTGCCACGTCTGATGCGTCATTTCCTACTTCTACTTTTTGCATTCTCAGCACTTGCTCTCACCGCTCAGGATGAGTATACCATAGATGACCGCAAGGCTATCAAGAACTATGAAGTTGCTCTTCAGGCCTTCAATGCACGGGCCTATACCGATGCCCTTCGCAGATTGAACGATGCATTGGCCCGAGAGACTGATTTCATAGAAGCACATCTGCTCAAATTCGAGGTATATATCGAAAAGGGCGTCTTCGATAAAGCAGAGGAGAGCCTCTTACAGGCGCTGGCCATCGACCCTGATTTCTTTCCCAATGGACACTTCTTTCTGGGTGAACTGAAATTCAGCAATGGGGATTACACAACCGCCAAGGTGGCCTATGAGAAATTTCTCACCTATCGCAGGACCAACCCCAATATGCAGGATGAGGCCGGTCGTAAACTGACCGACTGCGATTTTGCCTTGGATGCCATGCAGAATCCCGTACCCTTCGACCCGATCAATCTGGGTCCGGGTGTCAATACAGAACATCCAGAATATTTCGCATCTCTCACAACGGATGACCGCACACTCATCTTCACTCGTAGACTGCCGGTAGGTGGTACAGATTCCGAACAGGAGGACTTTTACCGTTCAGAGTATAAGGACGCTTGGCATCCGGCCGTGCCTATGGAGGATATCAACACGGCTGGAAATGAAGGGGCACCGTTCATCTCACCCGATGGACAACTCTTCTTCTTTGTGGCCTGTGCTGACAATATAGGTAGCTATGGCCCCGACCGCAAAGGCTACGGATCGTGCGACATCTTCTATTCGACCAAGCAAGGCAATCGATGGAGCCGCCCTCAGAATCTGGGCGACAATATCAATTCTCCGCATTGGGAGACCCAGCCCAGCTTCTCCTCCGATGGACGCACGCTCTATTTCGTGAGAGGAGTCAAATTGCGTAGCGGGATGGTGCGCCAAGAAGACATTTGGACCAGCCGACTGGATGACATGGGGCAATGGACCCAGGCCGAGCGTTTGTCCGAGGTCATCAATACTCCCCAAAAGGAATCCTCCGTACTGATACATCCCGATGGACAGACCCTCTACTTCACGTCCAACGGTCATCCCGGCATGGGAGGGGAGGATATCTACCTCAGCCGTAAGCAGGAGGACGGCACCTGGGGGACTCCCGTCAATCTGGGCTATCCGCTCAACACCCACGGCAATGAGAACAGCATCAC
>JABDLZ010000124.1 GCA_013001705.1 Flavobacteriales bacterium | reverse complement strand
AGGTGCGAGTGATCCAATCGGATTCAACAAGTCGAGGACTCCGCTCCGATCTAGATGCCTTCCATGCAGGAGATTCCATCTCGGTACTGATGGATCGGGATCAGCTCTGGTCCGAATTCGGTTTTCTGGAACGCGTCCGGTCGGGAATCACGGATGTCCACTTCAAAGTGATCGAGGTCGTGCCCTACGCCAAGTGGAAGCAGATGATGGAGTCGACTCATCTGGCCAACGGGGAGCGCGAAGTGGCGCTCTTGCAGAATTTCATAGATACATGCCTCTATGCCGATGAATTCGAATTACGAGGGGATATCCTTTGGCGGACCATCGAAGAGGGGAGTGGCCTACGATTACCAAGAGGGGAGGATCTGCGTGTGCACTACATCGGCACTCTATTGAACGGGAAAATGGTCGATGATCGTTCTGCTACAGAAAATGGTCTGCTCTATTCCATCGGAATGCAGGGGCAACTCATCCCTGGTCTGGAAGAAGTCATTGGGCTGATGACTGTAGGAGAGCGGGTAGAGGTCATCCTACCATCGAGCAAGGCATTTGGGCAAAGAGGTTCAGTGGGTGGTATCGTACCTCCATGGAGTCCTGTCCGATTCGAGGTGTGGGTCCGGCCGATCGATGCAGATTGATGACGGAATCCGGTTCAGGATTCTTGGATGGAGAAGATCGGCAGGGTGAATGACCGAAGCGACCACAAGATTTTTTTAACAAGTGGACTGTTCATAAAGTCCAAAATACCTCATCTTTACAGAATGTCGCGCTATGTAAAGCTCATCTGGAGCCTTGCTATGCTGTGTTCTGTGTTCTGGTGTAGAGGTCAGGAGGGAATCGGTATGGCTTTGAGCAATTACCTCCCATCACATGCTGTGCAGCTCAATCCTGCCTTAGCTGCAGATTCCAAAACGCGTTTTGACATTCTGCTTGGAGGAGTCTCCCTCTATGCCACCAATGAGCACACGTTCTATGATGCCGAAGGTCCGGGTGTCATCCCTGTTCTGTTTGGGAATGGGACCAATCCAGTACAGGATTTCGATACGCACCCTCGGGATGGATATCTGGATATGACTATCGATGGCCCCAGTGCCTTCGCGGTTCTCGGGCGGTCCAGTGTAGGATTGAGTACACGCTATCGGGCCATGTTCAATGGGCAGGACATGCCGTATGAGTTGGCACAGTTCATCTACCATGGTTTCAGGCACTGGCCCTTGTATGACAGTACGCTCTACATCGATGATATGAATCTCGTGGGTATGAGTTGGGGCGAAGTGGCCTTGACCTACGCACGCATGATCCAAGTAGAAGAAGATCATCACTTAAATGCGGGAGTGACTGTAAAACGTCTTTTTGGACAAGATCATGTAGGCATAGGAGTGGGTCGTATGCAGTATATGTTCGACTCACAGGATCTATACATCCAGGATTTCACAGGTAGCTATTCGCTGGGTACCGATGATATCGGATTTGGTAATGGATGGGCTATGGATGTGGGAATGATCTACCGTAAGACCATACATGGCAATCCGGATTATATCCCTTTCTCCACGGAGAATCGCTGCCAAAAGAGCCAGTACAGATATCAACTCGGTGTCTCGGTCATCGACATCGGTCAGGTGAATTTCAGACAGAATTCAGCCATAGTGGATCTTCAGGATGCCCAGGCATTTTGGCCGAACTATATCGATACGGATGTATCCAATATCGATGAGCTGGATGATTTTTTGGCATCTACCTTCGAGAATGACCAGAATTTCACAGACCGCACATTGGGTACCAAGGTCTCTCTGCCTACGGCACTCAATATCCAATTCGATTATAATCTCGATAAGGGTCTTTTCCTTGGAGCGGTGCTTCAACAGCCATTGCATGCTTCGGAGTTGACAAGACTGCGAAGAGCGAGCATCTTCGGTGTGATTCCTCGCTATGAGACAGATAGAATGGAGTTTGCCGTGCCCATCAGTACCTATGAGTATGAGCGATTGCAAGTAGGGTTGGCCTTCCGCTATCTGGGATTGACCATCGGATCAGATGATCTAGGGGTCATACTCAGTGACCGGGATGTATATGGTGCTGACTTCTACGCTGCTATACGCATACCTGTTCTTTATCGTCCCGATTGCAGAGACAAGCAGAGGGATAATCGCGGATTGATCGCTCCTTGCTGGGGTCAATGACCGATAGCGAACATCACAGGAACTTTGTGGATCTCGGGGGCTTTCCCTTTTCTCCATTGCCCGATGGACTTCGTCTTGATCCATTGACGCGGTCCGGTGATATCCCGAGCTACACAGAGTGAGAACTCCGAAGGAAGTACGCGCAATACCTCCTTGTACAGTTCCATATTCCTAAAAGGTGTATCCATGAATAGATGTGTCTCACCGGAAGTACGCCAACGCTTGATCATCTTTTTGAATTGCTCCGCTCGGTCCTTATCGTCTTTGGCCAGATAGCCATGAAAGGTGAAGTGCTGTCCATTCAATCCAGAGGCCATCAATGTCAATAGGATGGATGAAGGGCCTACGTGTGGGATTACCTTGATACCTTCCTGCTGTGCTCGCATTACTAGGTGATGCCCAGGGTCGGCCACTCCAGGAC
>JABDLZ010000123.1 GCA_013001705.1 Flavobacteriales bacterium | reverse complement strand
GACCTATGGTGGACCTAGGTACTATGGAGGATACAGTGACCATCTTCCTATCTTGCTCCACTTAAAGACCCATTCTCGATAATGAACGGAATCGACTTCAAGACCCTCCGCCCACACCTCATCGCCTTAGGTGTCTTCATTGCCTTGAGCGCAGCCTACTTTGCTCCAGAGCTACAAGGCAAGCGATTGCTCCAGTCCGACATCGTCAATTTCAAAGGGATGTCCAAAGAGATCAAGGACTATCGCGAGAATACCGGAGAAGAACCCTATTGGACCAATTCGATGTTCGGAGGTATGCCGGCCTATCAGATCAGTGTGCGACATGCGCAGCCGATCCTGCGGAGCCTCGATACGGTATTCAAACTGGGCGTGAAACAAGGTATGGGGACCCTTTTCCTATACCTCATCGGATTCTACATCCTGATGGTGAGCCTCAAAGTGGACCCTTTGCTGGGGATTCTGGGAAGTGTTGCCTATGCTTTCTCATCGTACTTCTTCATCATCCTAGAAGCAGGCCACACCTCCAAGGCATATGCCATCGGATATGCTCCCATGGTCATAGCTGGTTTCGTTCTGCTCTTCGTTCATCGCAGGTATCTCTGGGGTACGGTGATCACTGCCCTGGCCTTTGGATTACAGCTCTTCAGTAATCACCCTCAGATAACGTACTACACGGGGATCCTCATCCTATGTCTGGGAATCTTCTTTCTGGTAGATGCCATTCGACAGGGAGCACTCAATCACTTGGCCAAGGCCTCACTCCTATTCATCGCAGCGTGTGCCATCGGTTTTGGAATGAATGCCTCCCGCTATCTCTCCACGCTGGAATATTCCGAATTCACCATACGCGGGCCTTCAGAACTCTCTGAAGCAGCCTCTGACAACAACACTTCAGGTCTGGATAAAGACTATGCCACGGCCTGGAGTTATGGCATTGGGGAATCCTGGACCCTGCTCGTGCCTGAGTTCAAAGGAGGTGCATCCGGTGCCATTGGGAATGACAAAAGTGCGCTAGAAGCAGTCTCGAGAGCCAATCGACAGACCATCTCGCGTGGAGTAGATCGCTATTGGGGAGATCAACCCTTCACCTCGGGTCCTGTATATGCCGGTGCCGTTGTAATCCTGCTTGCCCTATTGGGACTGATCATGGCAAAAGGTCCTATGCGCTGGGGGCTACTTGTCGCGACTGTGCTCGGACTCATGCTGGCATGGGGGAAGAATTTCATGCCTCTGACCGATTTCTTCTTGGAGAATGTCCCCGCGTACAACAAGTTCAGAGCGGTCTCCATGACCCTTGTCATTGTTGAATTGGCTTTACCCATCCTTGCTGTGCTCGGTCTTCATAGCTTACTGAAGGAAGAAGACAGCTCCAAGAAACTCAAGATGCTGTATGCAAGTGCGGGCGGCTTAGCGCTTGTTCTTCTCTTGATGTATATCACTCCGGGGACCTTCACCGATTTCTACAAAACAGGCGAAGAGGTCAACCTGGCTCAACAACTCGAAGGGGCAGGCTATAATGCGAATCAGGTCGATCGATTGATGACGGATATCGTGGCGGCACGTTCTTCCATCTTCAAGGCAGATGTTCTACGAAGTCTATTGCTCATCCTCCTTGGATCTGCCGTGCTATGGACTTTGATAAAAGATAAACTCAAGACGCGCTATGCACTCATCATTCTCGGAGTCATCATTCTGGCAGACATGTGGAGTGTGAATAGACGCTATCTGGATGAAGACGCCTTCCAGTCCAAGCGCAGAACTGAGAATGCCATACAGGCCACTCCGGCCGATCAGCAGATATTGCAGGACCCCGATCCCTATTTCAGAGTATATAACACCACCAGACGCCTAGACCAGGATGGTATCACCTCCTATTACCACAAGTCCATAGGCGGATATCATGGGGCCAAGCTGAGAAGGTATCAGGACTTGATCGAGCGGCAATTGGCTACAGGAAATACCGAGGTGATAGACATGCTCAATACCAAGTATGTCATCCAGCAGACGCAGGACGGGCAAGTACGGGCTATCAGGAATCCAGGAGCCCTGGGCAATGCCTGGTTCGTCAATGAGCTCATCGTGGTGGAGGATGCGGATGCTGAAATGGTGGAACTCGATTCATTCGATGCTTCGAGCGAAGCGGTCATGGATAAGCGCTTCACGGACCGTGTGGGTAACACTTCTTGGACAGTGGACAGTACTGCGACTATCTCACTCGAGGTGTATGAACCTAATTTCTTACGCTTCGACTTTCAGAGTAGCACCGATGCTTTTGTGGTATTCTCTGACATCTACTATCAACCCGGTTGGACATCGACCCTCGATGGGCAGGAAAAAGAACATGTGAGGGTGAACTATGTGCTTCGTGGAATGGAGGTTCCAGCTGGAGAGCATACGATCGAGTTCAGTTTTGAACCACCCGTGATCAAGAAGGGCAATACCATCAATCTGGCAAGTACTATCATTCTTGTTCTGCTGCTTGGATTCGGTCTGTTCAAGACATTTCGAAGCAAGGAAGAAGTGCCTATAGATTCATGAGTCCAATGCACGTCCTGGTCTTCAGCTACTATTGGCCTCCGGCCGGTGGGCCCGGGGTCCAGCGATGGGTGAAGATGTGTAATCACCTGATCGAATCAGGTACCCGAGTCACGGTGATCACCGTGCGCAACGGCTCCTACCCTGCGATCGACCACAGTCTGGAAGAAGAACTGCACCCAGACATCCATGTCATCAAGACTCGAACGATAGAGCCTTTTGGAATATTCAATGCATTACAAGGCAAGAAAGGCAAAGGATCCAGTGTAGGCATGATCGGTCTGGACTCCAATGCCTCTTTGTTCAAGCGAATGGCCATATGGGTGAGGGCCAATTGGTTGATCCCAGACGCCCGTAGATTCTGGAAGAACTATGCACTTAATGCTGCAAGTAAAATCATCGGTCGGAGCGATGTCACGCATATCATCACGACCGGACCACCACACAGTACCCACATGATCGGACTGGAATTGAAACGGAAATTCCAACTCCCTTGGATAGCCGACCTTCGGGACCCCTGGGTCAATATCCACTATCATGACATCTTTCCATTAACTGATGCCACCCGCAAGAAACACCTAGCCTTGGAGACTCAAGTCTTGAGCGAGGCTGATCACGTGACCGTGGTCAGTGAGGGAATGAAACGGGAATTCGAGAATCGAGCAAAAGGCATTTCGGTCGTATTCAATGGCTACGATGATGCCGACATGCTCACGGATGCTATCCGTGAGAAGGACACATTTACTATCCGGTATATCGGTAATCTGAAACCCAACCAAGAAGTTGAAGCATTCAATCGGGCACTTTCTCAGTGCGTTCGAGAAATCGATGGGTTCCAGCAAGAGGTGAGACTGCAATTGATCGGGAATAAGGATCCAGGTCTACTGGACAGATTGGCGAGTCAAGATCGTTCCGAGCTGATCCAGTCGATCGAGCCAGTGAACCACGAGAGAGCGGTAGGCTACATGAAAGGAGCTGAACTCCTGCTCTTCATCATCCCCAAAGCTTCCAATAACAAACTGATCATCACGGGCAAGCTCTTTGAATATCTGGCAAGCCGCACCCCTATCCTCGCTATCGGCCCGAGCGATGGAGACGCAGCAGAGATCCTCCGAAGGGCTAAGAACATCCCCATGTATGACTACACGGATAGCACAGGGATCACAGAGGCCATTCGTGGCCATTATGGAGCCTGGAAAGAAGCTCTTCCCAGAGAAGGAGGTGATGCGGGACGCATCGCTCAGTTCTCCAGAAAAAATCAGACGAGCATCGTTCGAGGAATCTTAGCTGACCTTCAGGAGGCCTAAGTCGAGCAAGTCATCCTCACTGCCGAGCAAGCCAGTGATTCAACATCGCTACCCGCCAGATGAGTTTTCCATATCGGTCATCGCCTTGTTGGAACTCGTTCAGGTATCCCATCGTGCGGGATCGATCCAGGATATCGAATAGCCCATCGACCGGTTCAAGCAGATGACCCAGAGGCCCGCGTAGCCATCGGATATCTCCTGGAGTTTTAAAAGCCACTTTATCCTTACGCTCCTCGATGGCCTTGGGAATGATACCACGCATGCTTCTTCTCAAGACCGACTTCGTCACGCCTTGATGTACATGATCGGTGACTTTCATCTTGAAAGCTGCCTCTACCAATCTATGGTCCAGAAAAGGTACGCGAGATTCGATGCTGAAGGCCATGGAATTCCGGTCTGCATAGTGAAGCAAGGTGGGTAAGGTGGAATGGAAAGCCAAGGTGTGATGTTGGCTATAGGTCCGACTTTGGGCTGCATTGCCGGGCTCGTCAGCTTTGTAGTCCTCTTTCATGAGATAGGGCAAGGCTCTTAGCATGGCCAGCTCTGACAATCGGGGTTCATCCATTAGGAGCGAGGCCATGGTCTTCATACCCAGGTCGATCAAGCCTTTTTGTCTCATCCCACTGACCTTACGATGTGCTTGGGTCTCACTCATGGCCGCTCCTATCCTACCCTTGCGTAGGTGATCTGCAATGATGCGCGGAAATGCGTGCATATAGCCGATCAGATATTCATCAGCACCTTGACCATCCAAGGTCACCGTGACTCCACAGTCCTTGGCCAATCGCATGAGGAAATACTGGGAGAATGGACTGCTCCCAGCTATGGGAACCTCCTGTACCGATAAGAATTTCTCTAGATGTTCATCCAGCTCAGCATCGGATGGACTGAAGTAATGAGGACTGATCTGCGGATATTTCTTCACCACCTCCTGCATCCACTTCCGTTCATCGTATCCTTCTTGATCATAGTAGACGGAGAAGGTGTGCAATTCCTGTTCAGGATACAGGTGACATACCGATGACACGATACTCGAGCTGTCTATGCCACCACTGAGGCATGTGCCCAGCGGAACATCGCTTCTCAAATGAAGGCGGATTGATTGGAGAAAGAGCTCTCTGAACTCTTCGGCCTTCTCTTCAAAAGACCGTTCATCCGTTGCGAATTCAGTGACATCCCAGTATCTCCAGACCTTGAGACTTCCTTTTTGGAAGATCAGGTTATGTCCACCCGGTAGATTCTTGACCGATTGCCAATAGGTGGACTCTTGGTGATAGACCATTCCCAGTTGTAAGCCCAGAGCCACCTGGCGTTGATCCACCGTAGTATCGAAGGACGGAGACCTTCTCAAGGCTTTGAACTCGGAAGAGAAACAGAAGCTCTCCCCGCGATGGATATAATGGAAGGGTTTGATCCCGAATCTATCCCGGCTGGCAAATAGTCGCTCCTCTTCGGTATCATAGATGGCAAAGGCCCACATACCCATGAACCGTTGCACGCAATCAGGTCCCCACTGCTGATAGGAGCGTAAGAGGACTTCGGTATCGCTCTGTGTAGTGAAATGTACACCAAGCCCTTCCAGTTCCTTCTTGATCTCCAGATAGTTATAGATCTCACCGTTATACACCATCACCAGGTGATCCAAGAAGAAGGGTTGATTGGCTTCATCGCTCAGATCGATGATGCTCAGCCGATTGTGGCCAAGGTGCACCGCTCGATGATGATAGGTACCTGTGTAGTCAGGACCACGGTGGTGGGTGGCCCGCAGCATATCGTCCAGGATATTCCGGGATTCCTCTTCTCCGATCCTTGTATCTATAAAACCGTTTATGCCGCACATGGAGGGCTGGAAGATATCAATTTGAACAGATGACCTGCCTTGGGTTAGTTTTGCGTTTTATAAGGTGCCTATACAAGTACTACATATCGCAGTCTCTCACAGGAACCCCTATGACA
>JABDLZ010000122.1 GCA_013001705.1 Flavobacteriales bacterium | reverse complement strand
CAATGAAGTCATCCATAAACTGAGCAAGCGATCAGTCTATGTGGATGTGGATTATAATGGCTATACCCCCGTGGTGTCCTTGGCCAAAGAGCCATTGGAAGTACGTATGAATCGCATAGTGAAAAGGGGCTTCGACATCTTGTTCTCATTATGTGTCATTGTACTGGTCTTCCCATGGCTTATCCCTATCACGGCCCTGCTGATCAAACTCGAGTCTCCGGGACCGGTCTTTTTCAAGCAGAAACGCAGCGGGATCAACTACAAGCCATTCTACTGCTATAAGTTCCGTACCATGCGGGTCAATGCCCAATCGGATACCAAACAAGCGACCAAGGACGATTCTCGGATCACCCGATTCGGAGCCTTCTTGCGCAGAACGAGCATCGATGAGTTCCCTCAGTTCTTCAATGTACTGATCGGCAATATGTCGGTCGTAGGTCCTCGACCTCACATGATCGAGCACACGCGCATGTACTCCAAACTCATCAAGCCATTCGTCATCCGTCATTGGGTGAAACCAGGTATCACTGGTCTGGCACAGGCCAAAGGTTACCGAGGTGAGACCAAAGAGGTCAAGCAGATGCAGGATCGCGTCAAGATGGACGTATTCTATATCCAGCATTGGTCCATGACCATGGATATCCGCATCATCGCGTATACCTGCTGGAATATGATATCCATGCAGAAGATGGGCTACTGAGTTCCTTCCTCTTCGACTTTTACTATTTCATTCTTCTTAAGCGTAACTTTGTTGTGTGAAAGGGCTATTTCACATCCTGCAAAGAATCTGGGCGGTCATACTGATCGCTGCCCTCACCGTACCCTCGGGACACGGCTTGGAAGAATTATTCCACGACCACGACAGTCATGCAGAGCACTGCCACCTAGCCCAACACGAGTGCTCAGAAGAAGCACTTAACACAGCGTGTCATCTAAGTCTATTCCATGGAGACAAGTCTGCCTGTGCAGACCACGACCACTTCTCTGATAAGGAGGAATCATGCGAACTCTGTCTATGGGCAGAACGAAATTCATCTGAAGCGGTCCTCGAATATTCAGTTGAAATACTGCCTCATGACCTGTCACAGAAATTCTCCATTCTTCCTACCCGAGAGAAACAGGCTCTCTATTCTGAAACGACCTATCAGCGCGGTCCTCCTCTTTGTGTAAGTTGATACCAGAGGATTCGTCCTCTACATGCTTTCGCAGTCCATCCTGGGCTGATACTTACATTATAATTCTCGATCAGAATGAAAAAATCGATCATCCCATTCGTCATGGGCGTGATAGCTGTAGCCATGTTCTCAGCTTGCGAAAAAGACGATGAAGAGGATCCTGTGATACCCAATGAAGAAGAACTGATAACGACCGTACGGTTCCATATGGTACCCGCATCTGGAGGCGATACCATCACATGGACCTTCACCGATCTCGATGGAGATGGCGGTGATGCTCCGGTCATTGTCAATGGTGCAGCTCTGGTTGCTGGAGTCACCTATGGTACCCATTTGGAATTCCTTAATGAAGTGGAGGATCCCATAGAGGATATCACTGAAGAAGTGGAAGACGAAGCCGAAGAGCATCAGGTATTCTACATGGTGGATGGTGCCGATATGACGGTGAGCTATACCGACTCGGATGCCAATGGTTTTCCCCTTGGCCTCACCACAGAAGTGATGACCCAATCTGCCAGTTCAGGTAGCTTGGAGATCATCCTTAGACATGAGCCTGAAAAAGATGAGGCTGGTGTGAGCGATGGAGATATTACCAATGCCGGTGGAGAGACCGATATAGAAGTATCCTTTGACATCACTATCCAATAGATTGAAGCTAGGCATGAGCTTGCTCCTTGCACTTCTCGTATATGGGAAGGGTTTGGGGCAAGATTGTGCCATCACCATTGGGGGTACGGTACTAGATGCCCACAATGGTGAGCCCATGCCCTACGTTTCCCTGTATGACAGTGATAGGGCCATCGGTACACAGACCGACCTTTCGGGAGAATTCACCTTTGAGGGTATTTGCGCGGGTCCCATGCACCTGCGCATCAATCATGTCGGATGTGAGGAGGTGCGGCTATATCTGGATATTCGACAAGACACTTCCTTCACACTGCGTCTACATCACCATGCTGAACTATTGGATGAAGTGGTAGTGTCCGAATCAGCGACTGACAGGGCCTTGGGAGAACAGTCCGTGCTCAGTACAGAAAAAATCATCGAGGCTCCCGATAAAGGAATAGGGGAGATGCTCACCCAAGTGCCTGGAGTCAGTGCAATACGTACCGGGTCTGATATTGTGAAACCCGTACTTCACGGCATGAGCGGTAATCGCTTGACCCTGCTCAATAATGGCGTGGCCCACTCAGGGCAGCAATGGGGTATGGGCCATGCTCCAGAGATCGACCCGCGTTCTGCCGATCGATTGACCGTGATCAAAGGAGCAAATACATTGGCCTACAATGGAGAGGGAATGGGAGTGATCCTTCTGGAAAAAAGTCCGATACCCAACGAGCCCCATATCCATGGTCTCGGGAGTTATGGGTTCAATACAACTGATCTTGGCCATGCACTCCATCTTCGCCTTCAGCAAGGCATGAAAGGATTGTCCTGGAGGGCCGACCTCTCCGCACAATCCAGTTCGGACGGGCAGACTCCGGATCATTTTCTGACCAATACGGCATCTCGCGGATTGAATGGAGCATTCACCTTAGAAAAGACCTTCAAGCAGAGACTGAGATCGGAGTTGTACTACAGTGTGTTCAACTCAGAGATCGGCATTCTACGGGGTGCACATATCAGCAATGTCACCGATCTGCTCTCCGCTCTGAACAGAGAAGAACCCTTCTTCACCTCTGACCAGAGGGACAGGGATATCAGCAATCCAAGGCAGGTGGTCGGTCATCATCTATTCAAGCTTCATAACCGCTATCTCGTGAGTGATTCTCTTATACTCGATCTCACGTATGCCCTGCAGTTGAATAGCCGGGATGAGTACGATGTGCGCAGGGCCGGCAGAGATGAGTTACCCGCCCTTTCTCTATCCAAGGAAGAGCATTTCACAGAGTTGAAGATGAAATGGCGCACTGCGGGAGGTAGGCAATGGAGAGCGGGTCTTCAACATCGATTTGCTCGGAATAGCAATGACCCTGAAACAGGAATTCTACCTCTGATACCAGACTACCTTCAGAGTCAGTATTCACTCTTCCTATTGCATACTGCTCGATGGAATAGATGGGAATATACCGTGGGTGCGCGATGGGATACGAAGAATCTATATGCATTGACGATCAGTAATAGCTTGCCAAGAGAGATCATCAGAGAGGATCTATGGTTCCATACACCGAGTGCTTCTATATCCACTACCTACACCTCTGTACATGACTTCAAGTTGAATGCAGAGATCGGCTATCGCGAGAGGAGTCCGGCTGTCAATGAGTTATTCAGCTATGGTCTACACCAAGGAGTGAGTGGGATAGAAGAAGGTGACCGGGATCTGCAGAATGAAAAAGGCATCAAGGCCCTGCTAGGAGCCGAGTATCACTTGCATGAGAAAGTGTTCTTCGATGTAGTCGCATATGTGCATCACATCGACAAATACATCTACCTAGAGCCACAAGACGAATTGCGACAGACCATCCGTGGAGCCTTCCCCGTATTCGAGTATGCTCAAGTGGACGGATTGATCCGCGGTGTAGATGCGAGGGTATCGGCAGAACTGAATGAGCGCTGGAGGACCCTGGCGGATTACTCTTGGATACGTGGAGAAGAGCGCAGAAGTGCTCGAGGACTTCTAGGTATTCCAAGCGATAGACTGAACTATTCGGTAGAATACGCTGTGCCTACCCAGGGGCTGCTCAACGAATTCACTTTGGATGCCGGATTGCGTCACGTCTTCGAGCGTCAAGGAATATTGACAGATAACAGCGACTATCCCGACCGATCAGAGGACAGTGCTCTGCAAGGTCAAGATTTCCTTCCACCACCGGATCCGTATACACTGTTCTCTCTAGGTGCCGAGACCAAGATGGCATTCGGGGCTACCAGTTTCACCCTTGGATTAGACGTGGAGAATCTCCTCAACACCCGCTATCGGGAGTATCTGGACAGGTTCAGATATTTCGCTGACGCCCGTGGTAGAGAGATCCGATGGAGATTGACCTGGAGATTCTGATCAGGGAATCCACTTGATATCCGAGAAGTCCGGAGCCCGTTTCTCAAGAAATGCATTTCTTCCTTCTTTGGCCTCATCGGTCATATAGGCCAGTCGCGTGGCCTCTCCAGCAAATACCTGCTGACCTACCATGCCGTCATCGGTGAGGTTGAAAGCGAATTTCAGCATCTTGATGGCTGTCGGGGATTTCATGAGTATCTCTTGGGCCCACTGATAGGCTGTGTCCTCCAATTCATCGTGAGGTACTACGGCATTGACCATTCCCATGTCAAATGCCTCCTGAGCCGAGTAGTTCCTGCCCAAGAAGAAGATCTCCCGTGCCTTTTTCTGGCCGACCATTTTGGCCAGATAAGCGGAGCCATATCCACCATCGAAGCTGGTCACATCTGCATCGGTCTGTTTGAAGATGGCGTGTTCTTTACTGGCCAAGGTCAAATCGCTCACTACGTGTAAACTATGTCCACCACCAACGGCCCAGCCCGGTACCACGGCTATCACGACCTTGGGCATGAAGCGGATCAGTCGTTGTACTTCTAGAATGTTGAGCCGAGGCATGCCATCCTCATCCACATAGCCTTGGTGGCCGCGCTTGCTCTGGTCTCCGCCACTACAGAATGCCCACTTACCGTCTTTAGAGGAAGGACCTTCACCGCTGAAGAGTACGACTCCTATCTCCGGGTCTTCCCGAGCGTCCAAGAAAGCCTCGAACAGTTCCGCTACCGTGCGGGGTCTGAAGGCATTGCGCACTTCTGGTCGATTGAAAGCGATACGGGCCGTTCGCCCGGATTTCTTGTAGGTGATATCCTCGTATTCCTTGACAGTCTTCCAATCCGGATTGACAGATGTAGGTTTCATTCTCTCCATGGGTCCAAAGGTATCTGTTAAGAGAACAGAGAGGTCTGTTGCCCCCGGTCTGGGACCGAGAATCTAGAATAGTCCATCTCTGTAGGTTCTTTCTTGGGAAGGAATTTCTGTCGAGCGATATCGAAGATGCGATGGATCTGATCGGCATAGGTCCCGGTGCCTCGCATGCGTGTCTTCCACTCGCTGCTATTGAGTCCTCCTTCATGCACTTCGCGGATGAGGTGCAATACTTTCTCTGCTCTTTCTGGATAGGCTTTGTGTACCCAATCACTGAAGATCTCACCTATGGCCCCATTGAGGCGCACCATGATGTAGTTGGCACTGACCGCTCCATGGTCGGCAGCTGCCTGTACGATGTCGAATACCTCATCACTATTGATGGCCGGGATGATAGGTGCTAGGTTCACATTGACTGGGATACCCGCATCCGATAGTCTGCGCACGGTCTTCAGTCGCTGGCTCACACTGGCTGTGCGGGGTTCGAGTTTTCTACGGGTCTCCTCTTTCAGAGAGGTGATGGAGATGGTCACACGTACCAGATCCTTCTCGGCCATAGCCGCTAGGATATCGATATCGCGCTGTATCATGCTGTTCTTAGTGATGAGTCCCACCGGATGCTGATAGCGCTGGAATACCTGCAAGAGTTGGCGCGTCAGACCCAATTTACGCTCGATAGGTTGATAGCAATCCGTATTACCGGATATGACGATCAGCTCAGGACGATAGCTCTTCTTCCTGAAGGTCTTCTCCAATAGAGTAGCCGCATTCTTCTTGACCAGGATGGCCCGTTCAAAATCCCTGCCTGGGCCATATCCCCAATATTGATGGGAATTGCGTGCATAGCAATAGACACAGCCATGCTCGCAGCCTTGATAAGGGTTGATGCTGAGGTCGAAAGGCACATCCGGGCTGGAGTTGGGTGTGATGATGGTCTTGGGATGGACTTCAATGAAGCTTGTCTTCTCTGGACCTTCATCGACTTCATCTATTCCTTCCCAATGTTCTGTGACATATGACTGCCGCTCAAATCGGTTGTGAATCTGCTTCTGAGCTCCTTGTCCTTTGAGATATTTCTCGTGTTCTGCCAATTCCCACGAATTTGATGACAATCGAGCGAATAAAAAAGACGATCCCGATAAAGGATCGTCTTCATTAGTTCTGTTTTCAGTATTCTTATTTTTCGTTGGCCTCGTTGAGCGAGCGTTTGGCTCCCTCGATCTGCTCTTTGAGCTTTTTCAAGTCCTTCTCTAGATCTTCGATCTCAGCACTCATCTTGCGATTCTCGCTTTCCATTTCAGCGTTCTCATCCAGATTGTCTTGGATCTTGGACTTGTTCTTTTCGATGTCTTCTTCATTCTTCTGAATATCCTTCATCACATCCTCTACTTGCTCTTGACGCTCATTGAGTCTATCGGTGTAGAATCGATTCTCAGCGTAGATGCTGTAGTCATTCAAAATACGCCCAAGAGCCTCGAACGTAGTGTTCATATGGGATGCACCGAAATACGTATCACCGCTGTCGCGCGCGGTTACTTTGACCTTGCTTTCATTACCTACAGGTATAACCCTGAAATACAAGTCCATCGATTCGGGATATAGGGCCGGAATAGAGATTTCTTCAGCGGAAAGGACATCTTTATTACTGAATAATCCACCTCCTTTCAGATTGACATCATAGCGGTCATCCATGAAGTCCTCGAGTTGTTCTTTAGAGGCTTCAGCAGGTATGGTCAATGACACGGTGTGCCCCTCGCGTAGTTCTTCATCATGATACATACGATCATCAGCAGCAGCTTGGCCTAGGATGGTCGTAGGGGTCAAAAAAAATGCAAGGGCAAGGGTGAAAAATAAGCGTGTGAGGGTCATGGGCTTCGTATTATTTGATTGTTGCAAGGAGAGGAGGTCACTTAGATCCTCCGCTATCCATCGACTGGGATTCGGCATAGTTGATGAATTCCTGTAGCAAGGTATCTAAAGTTTCTTGAGTATCAGACTCCATTTCTACCGGATATGCTGACTGATAATCAGATTTAGCATACAGGCGGATGATAGAGCTCTCATCGTCAACACCCATCACCATCATTTCCAGTTCCAATGAACCGTTTCCAGCTCTGGCTATCGTGCTGTTGTGCGCAGTCAAGGCCTCTTTAGCTTCCAGACCTTGTACGCTCGGACTCATATCCTGTCTGTGGGATATGAAGTCACTCCATACTTCACGAACTTTATACTCAGGGATATCTACTACCTCTTGCAGCGCCTCTACGTGGACTCCATCACGTTGGATATACACCGTATTGGAATCTGTCGGTATTTGAGAGAATACAGTGAGAGCTGAAGAGATGAATAGTATCGGTAACCAGTTCTTGAGTTTCATGATTTCAATTTTTTAAGTTCTTAATGTCATAGGATGTATATCCGTGTCTTGACATTACTATAAGAAAAGGTCATGCCCAGTTATAGAAACTTTGAGAACTAAATCGTATCTCACTGATTTGTAAGGTGATATAGTTTTATTTTCTCAGGCGGAAGAACTTATGGAACGCGAGACCGTGGAGTCGTGTCTACAGAATGTAGATGCTGAGAATGGGTCAGGAAAGGGAGATGATGAAGGACGTTCCCTTACCAGGAGTACTTGAGACGATCACATCCCATCCATGGCCGGCCAGGATATTCTGGACTTTGGTCAGACCCAGGCCTTTTCCATCATTGCGCAGTGAGAACAAGGGGTCGAATATGTGTGGGATATCCTTCTCATCGATTCCTATTCCCGTATCATGGATCTCTATCGTCATCGTATCTTCAACAGGCTTTGCAGAGATGGACAATTTCCCGCCATCGGGCATAGCTTGAATGGCATTGAGTAAGAGGTGATCTAGAGCGAGAAGAAGCTTTGAACGGTCAGCGCGAATGGTCGGATGCTCGTCCTTCGATAGTAGATCGAGTTTGATTTCTTGGCTATCTGCCCGCTCACTTACATTCTCCAGGCTCTCGCTGATCACCTGATGTAGGGAGACCTCCTCAAGGTCGATAGAAATAGGTCTCACGCTTTCCAATAGTTCGGTGAGCAGGTCATTGATGCGCCCGGAATTCCTTTGTATCAGATCTAGAAAGAATCTATCATCCTCCGAGATTTCGGCTGATTCCAGATTGGCCAAGGCCAAATCGATATTGGTGAGTGGATTGCGGATCTCATGTGCCATGACGCGCACCATTCTCGAGGTCATATCGATCTTCTCAGCACGTACCAGATTCCTGTACGTGGCAGTAGAATCATCTGAATGGGGTGCTATGTCAGAGGCACTCATCGTTACGAGAGCTCGGATTCGTATTGTTTGATCTTGTTATATAGGGTCTTCCGGTCGATATTGAGAAGCTCTGCGGCCTTGGTCTTATTATTACCGGTCTTGCGCAGGGCGTCCAGGATGGCTTCATACTCTGCGTGCAGAGAGGCCGATCGAAGGTCACCGTCCGTTCCGTTGTTCCGTTCTCTTTCAAAGAAGAAGTGTTCTGGCATGGTGATCTCAGTAGGCAATGCTTTCTCTTTCAACGTATCTCCAGAACTGAGAAGAACTGCGCGTTTCATCACATTCCTCAATTCCCTGAGATTCCCTGGCCATGAGTAGTTCAGGATCTGCTCTTTGGCTTTATCACCTATCTGTGTCACATGCTTGTTGAGACTCTGATTTGCCATATTCAAGAAGAACTCGGCAAAGAGTAGGATATCATCTCCACGCTCTCTGAGCGGAGCCAATTCGATAGAGAACTCATTCAATCTGAAGAATAGATCCTGACGGAAAGTTCCTTTTCTACTGGCTTCTATCAGATCCTCATTGGTCGCTACGATGATGCGTACATCGATGTCTTTCTCTTCATTGCTACCCAGTCTTTTGACTTTCGACTCTTGTATCAATCTCAGAAGCTTGATCTGATGCTGCATATCCAGATTTCCGATCTCATCCAAGAAGATGGTACCGCCATCCGCATATTCAAAACTTCCCACCTTGTCCGAGATGGCACCTGTGAAAGCACCTTTTACATGTCCGAACAATTCGCTTCCAGCGATATCATCGGGCAGTGCTCCGCAATCCAGAGCGACAAAAGGCTTGTCCGCACGTTGACTCCGAGCGTGTATCTCCTTGGCCACATATTCCTTACCGGTACCAGTCTCACCGGTGATGATCACAGACATGCCGGTAGGGGCGATCAGGCTCACTTGCTCATCTATCTCTTTGGAGCGTGGACTATCTCCACGTATATAGTTGATAGGAACAGATGACTTGTGTTTTGTCTCTGAATCGGACTTCTTATTGGACTGCTTTGCTTCAGTTGCTGCAGTAGGACCTACCTCTTCGGCATTCATGGCGCGCTCTATCGTCTCCAGGAGTTCGTCTGGATGGAGAGGCTTGGTGATGTAATCGAAAATGCCGCGCTTGACCGCCTTGACGGCCATTTTCACATCGCTGTAGGCAGTGATCATGATGATGGGAGCAGAGACTCCGTTCTTCCATAATTCCTTGCTCAGCGATATTCCGTCACCGTCTGGCAATTTATAATCGCTTATGATGATGTCGTAGGTCTCATCCGAAGTGGCTTTCCTGGCCGAGGCACAGCTACCAGCTTCATAAACATCAAATCCGTGTTTACTCAAGAATCGCTGCAATAGCAGTCGGATATCTCGGTCATCGTCTATGATCAGTAGTTTTTTCAATGGTATATGGTTTTGTGGGTCAGTATCTATGGCTAATCTGAGGACATATCGATCTGTAGAACCGCGTCAATCCGCTGTCAATCTTTCTATCGTATTCATGACATTTTTCATATTGAATGGTTTATCCATGAATTCGGCTGCACCTAGTCTCATTGCTTCGTCTTTATTCTGTGACTGAGCGCTCATGACGATCACCTCTGTAGAGTCAGAGATCACATCCTCCTTCATCAGACTCAGTCCGCTGCCATCTTTGAGATTCACATCCAGTAGAAGAACGTCTGGGGTATTCACCTCCATATATCTTCTTCCTTCCCTCAAGGATAATCGGTATTCGGCCTTCATACCGTTATTCCGCAGGTAGGAGCACAGTAGGAAGCAGACATCTTTCTCATCATCGATGACCAAGATGTCTGGAATTCCACTCTCATTACCATCTGCTACTAAGTTATCCTGATCCTTCATCAATTCAAAGTGTGTTCATCTATGCGCGTTCATTCTCTTCACAGGCTGACATGACCAAATTCAGTACCGATTGTGAATCATCTGATATATAGGCCATCATCCATCATTACATGGGGAAGTCATTCCCCGATCGGGGAAGGGGATACCATGGATTCTGAATGGTCCTCGAGAGCAATCTAATATCGTCAAAGCACATTCAGATTGAACGCAAATTATTGATAATCAATAATATATGATTTAGCGAGCCTTGCGCTAAAAGGCGTGAAAAGGATGTTGGTACGGGAATTCCATTATATCCAGCGAATCACAAAACCTAAAAATTATGTTACGCTGGACTTTAACTTTTGTAGTAGTTGCCTTGATAGCCGCCATCCTCGGATTTGGAGGAATAGCCGCTGGAGCAGCAAGTATCGCCAAGATTATATTTTTCGTGGCTCTCGTATTGATAGCCGTAAATCTTGTCCGAGGATTACTCTCGAAAGCTTGATAGAGCTTTCGGGGGTGCTCCCCCTTTTATCTACGAATCCATCCATTTACGAATCATTCAAAATCTGTTAAAATGTTAGACACCATGAGTAAGAACGGCCAAGCCAAACAAAAGAAACGCAGCTTCAAACTCGGCTACGAGAGTGAAGATGCGGCCAATGTGGTCGAGAAGCTCAACCTCCTTCTCGCCAATTATGAAGTGCACTATCAGAAATTGAGGAATTTCCACTGGAACGTGGTAGGACCTGATTTCTTCGATATCCACGAGAAACTCGAGGAGCAATACAACTTCACCAAAGAAGCAATAGACGTCATAGCCGAACGCATCCGCATATTCGGAAAGCGTCCTTTCAGCACCTTCAAGGAATTCCTGGACAACAGTGAGATCCAAGAGGTGCCTGCTGATTTCAAATCGAGTGAGATGATCACAGAAGTGCTCAATGATTTCGAGATACTCCTCACTCACCTTACAGAGACTTATGATGAAGCCGCAGAGATCGGTGATATAGGGACCACACACATGGTCGAAGAATTCATGCAGAATGTGGAGATCAAATACTGGATGTTCGCCTCTTTCAATAAATCAGAGGCATAGGATCGAGTATCGATTAAATCAAAATCTACAGACACATGGAAAGTATACAAGATATAGGAAGCGAGATTTGGGAAAAACTGATGGGCTGGTATGAGACCGCTGTCCTGATGTTGCCCAATCTGGCCATGGCCATAGTAGTCCTTTTGGGATTCGTATTGGTGGCCAAGCTTCTGAAAAAGGGAGTACATAAACTCCTCACACGCACATCAGACAACGAGGCCGTCAACAATCTTCTGAGCACCATAGCCTACATTGGAGTAATAGCCGTTGGACTCTTCTTCGCGCTAGGGGTGCTCAATCTAGACAAGACCGTCACCAGTATGTTGGCCGGTGTAGGTGTGGTAGGTCTGGCACTTGGTTTTGCCTTTCAGAACACAGCATCGAATCTGATCTCTGGAATTCTGATGGCATCGCGCTACCCGCTCAATGTGGGTGACCTGATAGAGACCAATGATCATTTTGGTACGGTAGAGGATATCACTCTCCGATATACCACCTTACGCTCCTTTCAAGGTCAGACGATCGTCATACCCAATAAGCAGGTGCTGGAAAGCAGCCTGGTGAATTACACCGTGACCAATGAACGTAGAGTCGACCTGGAGTGCGGAGTCAGCTATTCAGATGATCTGGAAAAAGCTGAACAAGTAGCCATCGATGCTATCACGCAAATGAGTTCTTCCAAAAAACCAGTAGAGGTGATGTATGGAGAATTCGGTGACAGTTCCATCAACTTCACACTGAGGTTCTGGCTCGATGATCCGAATCATAAGAATTTCCTCGAAGAGAAGAGTAAGGCGGTCAAAGCCTTGAAGAGAGCATTCGATGAGAACGATATAAGTATACCCTTTCCCATCAGGACCCTTGAATTTGCAAATCGCGAATTCAAGACCATAAAGAACGGTCTCTCTTTGGAGCATAGTGCTTCATAAGCAGATCACGATAATTTGAATTTTAAACCTAATAATACATCAATAGCTATGCAGAACAGAGACGAACAGATAGATAAACTACAGACACTCCTCAATAGAGCCTACGATTCCCATAACGGATATAGCGAGGCTGCTGACAGTGTCGATAACCGCTCATTGAAGCTATTTCTTTTCAATGTGAGCCTAGAGCGTAAGGACATGATCCAAGTGCTTTCTGACCAGATCAGATCACTCGGTGGTGAGCCTAATGACTCTGGTTCCATCAAAGGAGCATTGCACAGGACCTGGCTCAATGTCAAGTCTGCACTCTCTTCAGATACTGAAGAGTCCGTACTAGAAGAATGCCTCAGAGGTGAGCGCACCTTCATTGAGGATTATATGGAAGTACTACAAGAGAATGTGCTCCCTAGAGAAGTGCAGAATGTCCTTTCCCGGCAGTTGGGTCTGGTACAAGAGCGTGTGAAAAAACTCGAATCATTGGAAACAGAGGTCGCCTGATCACAGGTGGATTTTGATTCGTAGACCGAGAGCAGTGGCTATGGCCACTGCTCTTTGTTTTTTTGCTTTCAGCGGAAATATCTGAGAACACTGGTTCCTCTCTGAGAATAGACAGTGATGATATGTAGTCCCTGATCGAGGGATTCCAGATGAAAGGGCTGACTAGAGATAGATCGGTAGACCAGTCTTCCAGTGATATCGAAGATCGCTATCGATTGTGCATCCATACAGTCAGGGAGTCTCAACATATCACCTTGTATCTCTGCTCTGCAGACCGATTCGCTCTCGGTCAGAGAAGAAGTGAAGCCCCAGGCCGTACCGGCAAGCTCAGGCATACTGATATAGGGATTGTAGTTCCCTTGAGCGGCCTGTATCTCTTCATTGCGCTCGACCTCCTCTGTATCAGGTGGATCCATGACGTGCCACTCATAGAGTGTATTGAGGTCTCCCATGGAGGAGATGTCGCTGAAAGCGGCCTCTACATCATCGGCATACATCGTATAGAAATAGAAGATAGCCCGAGCGGTATTTCCCTTCTGCTCTTCTCTGGGCTCGAAGTATACATTGTGTTCTATCTCACTGTAAGCATCTATGTTGGATCCAGGTATGGAAGAAGACTCGTTATAACTTCCGGCTGATCCGATGAGCCACTCATCGGCCTGATTGTCGACCACCTCACCATAAGGTAGACTACCCCGGGTGCCATTGGCCTGCATATGGGTAGGGAAGAGGTGATGGATGTCCGAGCGCATAGGGGTCTGGCTATTGAAGAAACTCTGTGGTACCGTATGCTCTGTATTGATGGGGTCAGGAAAAGTGACCTCCTCGGCCGGCTGGGTGAAACCTGAGTACACACACTCCAAGGTGCCCCCTTCATTATCTATGGTGCCGAACATCGCTTCTCGAGCAGGTCCATAGCCCAGATCATTGTGCCAAGGTAGATACCAATTGTCCCTCAGCCATTCACGTAACTCCGCTCCGCTCAGGTCGCTAGGAGGAGGAGGGTCCTGTGCAAGAAGCAGCAAAGGGAAGAAGAGAAGGATGGTCGTGAGTATTCTCATGGGGACAAAAGTAGTCAAGTCCATAGGTCGCTAAATCATCTTGTCAATTGGACAGAATCTCCTAATTTTGCCACCCGTTTTCAGAAGCGTCTGAGAACCATATCACGGGATGTAGCTTAGTCCGGTTAAAGTGCGCGTCTGGGGGGCGCGAGATCGGAGGTTCGAATCCTCTCATCCCGACAGGTTGAATTTTTTTATTGGTCGCGTAGCTCAGCTGGATAGAGCATCTGCCTTCTAAGCAGACGGTCCCAGGTTCGAATCCTGGCGCGATCACATCCGATGGCGTTGAATTGGAAAATTCAATACTTTCGCCATCCCTTTAGAAAGACCGTTCGGGGTGTAGCGTAGCCCGGTCATCGCGCCTGCTTTGGGAGCAGGAGGTCGCAGGTTCGAATCCTGCCACCCCGACAGAAAAAAGTCAAACATTTAGCGTTTGGCTTTTTCTTTTATACCCTAATATGGTTATTTTTGAATAATAAATACGGGATGTGGC
>JABDLZ010000121.1 GCA_013001705.1 Flavobacteriales bacterium | reverse complement strand
ATCAATGAAGCGAAAGAAGGGAATGTAGTAGGTATCGGCCTGTATGGTGATAACATCCACCTGGGCTATGGCTCCAGGGGAGGATGGCAGTTCAAACAACAGATGAACATCATCTCAGACTCCGATGGGAACGTTCTCAAGGAGATCAATGGGAAACCTGCTCTCGAATTCTATAAGGAGAAACTGAATGGTAAACTGCACACCTTGCCTTCAGATGCGCTGAAGTACCCACTGATGATTTCTGACGTCTATAGCGAACAGAATCTGGTACGTACGGTATTGAGCATCGATGAAGAAGAGCAGACCATGACCTTTGCAGGAGATATGCCTATTGCCAGCGGGGTTCAATTCCTCGAAGCTACTGATGATCAATTGATCGAGGGTGCGCGCTCGGCCGCCTCGGTGACCAAAGGACGACTGGGTGATAACCCCAGCCAATTGGCATTTTTGATCAGTTGTGTAGGCCGAAAGCTCGTATTGAAAGACCGGGTGCACGATGAGGTAAAGGCTGTGCATGAAATCCTTGGTCTCAATACGCAGATCACCGGTTTCTATTCATACGGTGAACTCAGTCCTTCAGAAGTGAGCGGACGCTGCGAACTACTGAATCAGACCATGACCATCGTCACGATCAGCGAAGACTGCTGATACTCATGCTTGGGCTTGTGCCCGACCGTGACATTGCTTGTATTTCTTTCCACTACCACATGGACAGGGTTCGTTACGACCCACTTTCTTTTCTGTGCGGATCGGTCGAGTGACCTTGGGTCGCTGACGAGCAGGAGCCTGACCCGGAGCTGAACTATCAGCCGGGCCATATCCTGGAACATCGGTCTTGCTCTCCTTGACATTGGCCAGATCATCATTGCCTCTGCGGGTGCTATCGGTCGTTCTGACCTGGGTCTGACCCACATTGGAAGGTAAAGTGGCCTTGATCAAGAAGGACGCCATGTCACCATTGATACGATCGATCATCGTCTTGAACAACTCGAAGGATTCGAATTTGTAGATCAATAAGGGGTCCTTCTGCTCATATCTCGCATTCTGCACGGATTGGCGCAGGTCATCCATTTCTCTGAGATGCTCTTTCCACTCGTTATCGATCATGGCCAGCATCACCCCTTTCTCTACTTCACGGATCAACTCCTTTCCTTGTGTATTGTATGCCTTCTCTAGATTAGCGACCACGTTGAGGGTGCGTTTACCATCTGTGAAGGGAACAACGATGTTCTTGTACTGTTCGCTCTGATTTTCGTAAACATTCTTCACCACTGGATAGACCGCCTTGGATAGCAATTCCGACTTCTGAGCGTAGTGCTTACTCGCAGCCTCATAGACTTTATCGGCCACTTCTTCATCGCTGGAACTTATGAACTCCTCTTCACTTACCGGAGAGGCGATGGAGAAATTGCGGAGCAATTCCATTTTGAATCCTTCGAAGTCCTTGTCCTCATGGGTGGCCATGACGGTAGACTCGGTGAGGTCATTGAACATATTGGCGACCTCCAATGACATACGCTCACCGAAGAGGGCATAGCGCCTTTTCTTGTAGATCACTTCCCGCTGCGTGTTCATGACATCGTCATACTCCAGCAAGCGTTTACGGATACCGAAGTTGTTCTCCTCCACTTTCTTCTGAGCCCGCTCGATGGATTTGGTGATCATCGAGTGCTGGATCACTTCCCCTTCTTCAATACCCAGCCTGTCCATCATGCGTGCTATGCGGTCCGAACCGAATAGGCGCATCAAGCTATCTTCCAAGGACACGAAGAACTGGGAGCTTCCCGGGTCTCCTTGTCGTCCTGCTCGCCCTCTGAGCTGGCGATCGACCCTACGCGAATCGTGTCGTTCTGTACCCACAATGGCCAGTCCTCCGGCATCTTTGACCGCTTGAGTGAGTTTGATATCGGTACCTCGTCCGGCCATGTTGGTCGCGATGGTCACATTGCCTGCTCTACCTGCCTGTGCTACGATCTCGGCCTCTCGCTGGTGCAGTTTGGCATTGAGCACATTGTGCTCGATCTTCTTCATGGAGAGCATCTTGCTCAATAGCTCTGATACTTCTACCGAAGTCGTACCTACCAATACCGGTCGTCCGGCATTGCTGATCTCCACCACCTCATCGATGATGGCCTTGTACTTCTCCCGGGCGGTCTTGAATACCAGGTCTTCTCTATCGTCCCGCTGTATCGGGCGATTGGTGGGTATGACTACCACATCCAATTCATAGATGTCCCAGAACTCCCCCGCCTCGGTCTCGGCCGTTCCGGTCATCCCGGCCAGCTTATGGTACATGCGGAAGAAATTCTGCAGTGTGACCGTTGCATAGGTCTGCGTGGAGGCCTCGATCTTCACATTCTCCTTGGACTCGATGGCTTGGTGAAGACCGTCACTGTAACGCCTGCCTTCCATGATACGTCCGGTCTGCTCGTCTACGATCTTGACCTTATTGTCCATCACCACATACTCCACATCAGCTTCAAAGAGAGTGTAGGCCTTGAGCAGCTGATTGATGGTATGGATACGCTCGGATTTCACGGAGAAATCGCGCATCAACTCGTCCTTCTGCTTGAGTTGCTCCTCATCAGAGAGACCTTTCTTATCGATCTCTGCAATGGCAGCTCCTACATCGGGCATGATGTAGAAGGTAGGATCATCACTTCCTGATATGAGATCCACCCCTTTCTCGGTCAATTCGATGGCATTGTGCTTCTCATCGATGGTGAAATAGAGGAGTTCATCTGCCTTGGGCATCTCTTTTCCCTGATCCTGCAGGTAGTAGGCCTCGGTCTTGAGAAGTTGGTTCTTCACTCCGGGCTCGGAGAGGAACTTGATGAGTGCTTTATTCTTTGGTAGACCACGGAATGCTCTGAATAGGGCGACTCCACCCTCTTGGAGATCCTCTTTGCTCGGAGCTCCTTCATCGATGCCTTTCAGTCGCTTCTTGGCATCGGAAAGCAGCGTGGTGACCAATTGCTTCTGTGCGGCCACCAGCTTCTGGACCTTGGGTTTGAGTTCATTGAACTCATGCAGGTCTCCTTTGGGCGTAGGACCAGAGATGATCAAAGGTGTACGTGCATCATCGATCAGTACCGAATCGACCTCATCTACAATGGCATAGTGGTGCTTGCGCTGGACCAGACTCTCCGGGTCCGTGGTCATATTGTCACGCAGATAGTCGAAGCCGAATTCGTTATTGGTACCGTAGGTGATGTCGGCTTGATAGGCCGCTCTGCGCTCGGGAGAGTTGGGACGGTGGTTGTCGATGACATCGATGGTCATTCCGTGGAACTGGAAGATGGGGGCCATCCATTCCGCATCCCGCTTTGCGAGATAGTTATTGACCGTGACCAAATGCACGCCCTTGCCCGCAAGGGCATTGAGGAACACAGGTAAGGTGGCCACGAGGGTCTTTCCTTCTCCGGTCTGCATCTCAGCTATCTTCCCCTCATGGAGAACGATACCTCCGATGAGCTGCACATCATAGTGCACCATATCCCAGGTAATGGGTGAACCACCGGCCATCCAGGTGCTCTGCCAAGTGGCCTTGTCGCCATCAATGGTGACATGATCGACTGCGGCCGCCAGATCCCGATCGAATTGCTGAGCGGTGACGGTGAGGGAATCATTTTCCTTGAATCTTCGTGCGGTCTCCTTAACAATGGCAAAGGCCTCTGGGAGGACTTTCCGTAGGACTTCTTCTAACTTCTCATCTATTCCTTTGGTCAGCTCATCCACCTCCTTGTAGATGGCCTCTTTTTCTTCGATCTCTTGAGCTGCATCCTCGGCCTTGAGTTTCAATTCTTCGACCTTCTTCTCATCCTCGGCAATATGGTCAGCAATCTGCTTCTTGAGCCTGATGGATCGCTCGCGGAGTTCCTCATTGCTGATAGAGGATAGGGTATCAAATACCTTATTGGTCTCATCGACCAATGGCATGATGGCCTTCATGTCCCGAGTGGACTTGTCTCCGAAGACTTTCTTAAGTGATTTGGTGAGCGTACCTAGCATAGGGTCAATTCATCGATGTTCAGGGAATGGGTCAATAACCTTTCCAAAATGCAAATCTGCCAATACGTCAGAAAAGAACCATGAAAAGAAGGATAAATAGTTGGTTTCACTAAAAAAAGAAAGACCCAGACGCTGTCTGGGTCAAAAGTTCATTCAGGATAAGTCGCGAGGAATCAATACTCATCCTCATTGAAGAAGAAATCTTCTTTGGATGGGTAATCCGGCCAGATATCCTCGATGGTCTCCAGCAATTCGCCTTCGTCCTCTATCTCCTGTAAGTTCTCCACCACTTCAAGGGGGGCGGCCGTTCGCAATGCGAAGTCGATCAACTCATCCTTTGTTGCCGGCCATGGGGCATCTTCCAAATAGGAAGCCAATTCTAGTGTCCAATACATCTCTTGTCTCTCTTAAAAAGAATCCCTGTTCGGAATTCACGCAAAAATAAATTTTTCAGTATGCGGCCACACAAATTTCCTACCAAGCATAACTTGCATAATATCAATTACTTAGATGCTTGTCAAGCTTTTTTTGGTCTCCAGGGAGTCTCTTCGACCCCCTGATCGAAGGCAATTCTGCGTGCAAGAATGAAGAGAAGATCACTTAATCTGTTAAGATATCGGATGATGACCTGCTCTGTTTCCACCTCTTCGGACATTCGGATCACAGCCCTTTCTGCTCTGCGGCAGACCGTGCGTGCGAGGTGACAAGTGGACACTGCTCGATGTCCTCCTGGCAGGATGAAATTCCGCATGGGCGGTAATCCTTCTTCCCATTGGTCGATCCATTTTTCAAGCTGGG